>CAJKWK010000002.1 GCA_905203555.1 uncultured Lachnospiraceae bacterium | reverse complement strand
TTATAACCGAGGCGGTTGGTTTGAAGCTCTGTGGATAAAACTGCGGAAACTCAAGCTGCGTCCCTCTTGCTTTTTAGATACAGATTTGCTAGAGTAAACTTAAGTCTGAAAAGACCTTTTATCAAATCATTTCGAAAGGAGATTCCCATGAACGAAACAATGGATACTGTTACACTGCTTCTTGATAATGACGAATCTGTAGAATGTGCGATTCTTTGCATCCTCCCTGTACAGGGAAAAGATTATATTGCGCTTCTTCCTCTGGATGATGAAGGCGATACCGAAGAAGAGAGCCGTGTATTTCTCTACCGCTACATCGAACATGAAGACGGAGAGCCGGAACTTGAAAATATCGATGATGATGAAGAATTCGAAATTGTAGCAGATGCTTATGACGAATGGCTGGATACACAAGAATACGAAGAGCTGGATCTGGATGCACTCGGCTTAGATTCTCTCGAGTAATCTTTACAGATCAGATTTTCTATTCAAATAATTCGTCCACAAAACGGGAAGGCGATGTGTCCTTTCCGTTTTTATATTTTACATACGAAATCTGCAGAATATCCTTTGCTCTCGTCATTGCCACATAAAAAAGACGGCGTTCCTCTTCTTCCGATGCCTCCTTTAAGGCTTTCTTATAGGGAATCTGCCCCTCATTTACCTGAATCAAAAAAACGACTTCAAACTCCAATCCCTTTGCAGCATGCATCGTCATCAGCCGGATTCCATCTCCATTCATTTCTTTGTTTCTCTCACGCATTTTCAGAACTGTGCTGTATACTTCCATCTGATTCTGCCAAGCCTCCCAGGTCGGATAGGGCTTTGCCGATTCCTCGATTTCAGAAAGTATCTCAAATAAATCACTGCTCTGTACTCGTTTTGTCTGCGCATATTCTCTCAGAAAATCGTCATACCCCATACGTTTACGCAAATATTGAATTGCCGCATAAGGCGCCATCTTTTTCAACATCTTCAAATCCCATTCAAACTGATCGATCCGATCCTGCATCCATTCTTTCTCTGCATACACTTTACGCAATTCCTCAAAAGTAATCTCTCCATTTCACGAAACGGCATCTCTTCCGATGTAACGCAAAGGCCGATTCATGACCCGAACAAAATCCGGTCTTGTAAGGCTGCCTTGCGCCAGTCTCAAATAGGCAGAAATATCTTTCGCAATAAAATGTTCATAAAGATTGGGCATGTGTTCCTTCATCTGAAATGCCAGTTTTTTCTCTGCAAGCTGCCCGACCAAAGCCCTTGCATCTGTATGAACCCGATACAAAACCGCGATCTGTTCTGCTTTTACGCCGACTTTCAGATATGTTTCAATTTGTGAGATTACATATTCAGCCTCTTCGGAAGAATCCTTCACCTCCTGCACATGAAGACTATGACCGGCTGCTTTCTGTGCACGAATCTCTTTTTCAAAACGTACCTGATTGTGTCCGATCACCTTCAACGCATTTTTCACAATATTCGATGTAGAACGATAATTCATATCCAAAACAATCTGTCTGGCATCCGGATAATCTCTCAAGAACTGAAACATCAATTTTGCGTCTGCCCCGCGAAATCCATAAATAGACTGATCGTCATCTCCCACTGCAAACAAATTCCGTTCCGGTTCAGCAAGCATTCTGATAACATCATACTGCACCAGATTGATATCCTGAAACTCATCAATCAAAATATATTTGAATTTTTGCTGCCATAGCTTTAATACATCCGGACGTTTCGAAAACAACTCATAACAGAGCACCAGCATGTCATCAAAATCGATTTTCCGCAGTTGTTTCCGAATTTTCTCATATTCCAGATAAATATTTTGAAAGACCTCAGGCGCACACTTTCTGCTCTGATACTCTTGAATTGCAATCCGATGATTCTTCACTTTTCCGATTTCATTTGAAATCTCCTGCAAAAAATCTTCCTCATCAAAAATTTCCAGTTCTTCCTGCTGATTGATAATCTGCCTTAATAGACGGTTCTTGTCTTCTTCAGAAAGAATATTTTCCGCCCCCAGCTTATACGCCCATTTCAAAATCCCATAATAAATCCCATGGAACGTCCCCATCGTAACCGGCAGATTTCTCCCTTCCATCAGAGTTTTCAGCCGAATTTTCATTTCTGTTGCCGCATATTTGGTAAAAGTAATGACCAGAATTTCTTCTGGCCTTACCTTTCCTTCTTCTATGAGATATTTGATTCGATTGACAATTGTCAGCGTCTTTCCAGACCCCGGTCCTGCCAGGACAAGACAAGGTCCTTGCAGATGTGTAACTGCCTGCTTTTGAGCTTGACTAAAACTCATGTTCACTTCTCTCTTCACTTAATTTTGCAATTGCCTTCTGGATACGCTGCAAAGACTCCTGCTTTCCAAGCACTTCCATAATCTCTGTAGCCCCGCCCGGTGTATTCTGCTTTCCAGATACTGCGGTACGAATCGGCCACATAACATAACCGATCTTGTATCCCTTCTCTCCTGCAAATGCTTTCAGACTCTCAAACAAAGCATCATTGCTGTAGTCTTCCTGAGCCTCCAGAACCGGAACCAGTTCCTGTAATGTCTGCAGAGAATTTTCAGCATTTGTTTTCATTTTTTTATGTGTATATAATCCATTTTCATACTCCGGTACTTCCTGGAAGAAATCAATCTGCTCTTTAATGTCCGGTAAAACCTCAATTCTTGTCTTAACCAGCGCAGCAATCTTTTTAAGATCAAATTCTTTTGTTACCACTTCGCGGATATAAGGCTCTGCCAGTTCATAAAAACGGTCGAAATCCATAGCTTTCAAATATTCGCCATTCATCCATTTTAATTTTACAATATCGAATACCGCCGGAGACTTACTCATATGCCGATAATCAAATGCTTCTACCAGTTCCTCCAGGCTGAAAATCTCGCGGTTGTCTGTCGGACACCATCCAAGCAGCGCAACATAATTTACAATCGCCTCGGAAACAAAGCCCTGCTCCAGCAGATCTTCAAAAGAAGAATGACCGCTTCGTTTACTCAACTTCTTATGTTCTTCATCGGTAATCAACGGACAATGTACATATACCGGCACTTCCCAGCCAAATGCCTCGTAAAGGCGATTGTACTTCGGAGCAGAAGAAAGATATTCGTTTCCGCGCACTACATGACTAATTTCCATCAAATGATCATCTACTACATTTGCAAAATTATAGGTTGGATATCCATCTGATTTGATCAAAATCATATCATCCAGTTCTGCATTCGGAACAGTAATATCCCCGTAGATTTCATCATGGAAAGTCGTAGTCCCTTCATTCGGTACATTGAGACGGATAACCCATGGTTTTCCTGCCGCCAGATTCGCTTCTACTTCCTCTTTAGAAAGACCGAGGCAATGTTTATCATAAACTACGATTTCTGTACCGCTCTCAGATACAGAAGTCTTGAGAGAATCCAGACGCTCCTTGTCACAGAAACAATAATATGCATCTCCCTGTTCTACCAATTGCTTTGCATATTTCAAATAAAGCCCGGATGCAGTTCTCTCACTCTGGATATATGGGCCATATCCCTTATCTTTATCCGGTCCCTCATCATGAATCAGACCTGTTTTCTCCATTGTTCTGTAAATAATTCCCAATGCTTCTTCCACAAATCGTTCCTGATCTGTGTCTTCAATACGCAGCAGGAAGTCTCCTCCTTCATGCTTCGCAATCAAATATGCATAAAGCGCCGTACGCAAATTTCCCACATGCATTCTTCCGGTCGGACTTGGCGCAAATCTTGTTCTTACTTTATTCATCACTATCTTCTCCTTATAATCAATACATTTTGCACAACTTCTTTCATTATAGAACAAGTCAGCCAAATGTTCAAGAACTAAGAATTACAGAATCCTCACATCATATCCTGCGAAGGCATTTTCATACCACTCCAGATATGCTGCCGGAACACGCACTTCCAGTCCATTTCCTCCCTGTTCTCCAAAAATCGCCGCGCCAATCTGTAAAGGCTCGCAGCCCCACAAATCCAGATAAGTAATGTTTGTATTTGCAAAGGCTCCGTCTGCAATTTCTGTTACTCCCGACGGAACGATATATCCATCTGTTCTTCCTCCGGGAAATGCAAGAATCTTAGTTCCACTGCCATCAAGAAGAACTCCATCTACACTAATGCACCCGGAATTTCCAGTTTCCGCTTCTATCCATTCCAAACAAACGAACCCGGAGAAAGCTCCCTCTTCAATTACAGTAAGATTCGAAGGAAGAAATACTTCTCTAATTCCTGATCCAATGTCCGTCAAGGCACCGTTTCGTATCCCAATACAGCCTTCTGACGGCAATTCCAGATATCCCTCGGAAACAGCAACTGTTGTCTCATCAGTTCCACAGATCATCCCTTCGTCATCAATCACAAACCCATTCAGAATGAGCGTTTCCCCTGCTCCCTCCACAAGATTTTCTTCTCCGGCAAGACTGTCTTCATCTGATATTTCTTCTCCTGCAAGGCTGTTTTCACCTGACATTTCTTCTGTTATCACTTCACTTGTCACATCTTCACTGATAAATTCTTCAACGATCGGAGGCGCCACCACCGGCTCCTCTGTTTCCGGAATCATAACATTTGGTACTGATTCGGGAAGTACTGCTATTTCTTCCACAGCTGTACGTTCCGTTGAAATCGTTTCTGCCTTGCTCTCCTTATATTCTACCTTGCTTTCTTTATGCTCTGCCTTCTCTGCCAATTGCTCTTTCGGCTCCATCGTCACTCCCTGCGCCAAAAGAAGAGCTCCTATCAGAACAGCTGCAATACATCTTTTCCCAACCTTCCGAATTTCTTTCTTATCTCCTTCAAATATTTCTCCGCCTAAAGGGAGCAGCAAAACCGAACCACCTGTTATCTCTGCAATCTTCTCCATTTTCCACCTGTCCTTATCCTTCACCACTATTTTATCAATCTTATTTTACACCAAAGATCAAATCACCAAAATTGTACATAGGAAAAAGGAACGCTGCAATCCCTTGCAACATTCCTTTGCATTTTCTTTTATTTTGTTTCAATATCAGACATTAATTTCCGCTTTTACACCAAGTATTTCCTGATTTTCATCCAAGAGCGGACGAATTACTGTTTTCAAGTATGCTTCCACCTGTTCTCTCGCACGTCCCACATATCTGGACGGTTCCATTGTCTTCTGCAGATCTTCCAGACTCATATTAAATGCTTCATCTGCCGCGATCAGCTCTAAAAGATTATTATCCAAGCCCTTTTCTTTGACATTTCTTCCCGCTTCCATAGACAACTCGCGAATCCGTTCATGCAGCTCCTGACGGTCTCCGCCGGCTTTCACTGCATCCATCATAATATTTTCCGTTGCCATAAACGGAAGTTCTGAACGAAGGCGTTTCTCAATTACCTTTGGATATACAACCAAACCATCTACTACATTCAGACAAAGATCCAGAATTCCGTCAATCGCAAGAAATCCCTCCGGCACGCTCAGACGCTTATTTGCTGAGTCATCCAAAGTTCTTTCAAACCACTGTGTTGCAGAAGTAATAGCCGGATTCAATGCATCCAGCATCACATATCTGGACAAAGAGGCAATACGCTCACTTCGCATTGGATTTCTCTTATATGCCATTGCAGAAGATCCGATCTGCGTTTTTTCAAACGGCTCTTCTACTTCTTTTAAATGCTGCAGCAGACGAATATCGTTGGAAAACTTATGTGCGCTTGCGGCAATTCCTGCCAACACATTCAAAACTCTTGTATCCACTTTTCTGGAATAAGTCTGACCGGATACCGGGTAACATGCCTGAAATCCCATCTTCTCAGCTATCATCGGATCGATCTTATCAATCGTCTCCTGATCTCCGTCAAACAATTCCAAAAAGCTCGCCTGGGTTCCTGTAGTTCCTTTAGATCCTAACAACTTCAAACTTCCCAGAACATAATCCAGATCTTCCAGATCCATCTGGAATTCCTGCAGCCAAAGGGTCGCTCTTTTTCCGACAGTTGTCGGCTGCGCCGGCTGAAAATGCGTAAATGCAAGGGTTGGCTGTGCTTTATACTCATCTGCAAACTTTGCCAGTTCTGCAATAACATTGACGAGCTTTGTGCGGACCAGTTTCAAAGCCTCTGCCATCACAATGATATCGGTGTTATCTCCCACATAGCAGGAAGTTGCACCCAGATGGATGATTCCCTTAGCCTTCGGACACTGTACCCCATAGGCATATACATGAGACATGACATCGTGGCGAACGATCTTTTCACGTTCCTTTGCCACATCATAATTGATATCTTCTGCATGTGCTTTTAACTCTTCAATCTGTTCCTCTGTAATATTCAGTCCCAGTTCTTTCTCTGTCTCTGCCAGTGCGATCCATAATTTTCTCCATGTACGGAACTTCTTATCCGGGGAAAAAATATACTGCATCTCTTTGCTTGCATAACGCTCGGAAAGCGGACTTACATAACGGTCTGTTGACATACGTATTCTCCTTATTTGATTCCGATTCTCTTAAATACTTCCTGATAAGCATCTTCTACATTTCCCATATCTCTGCGGAAACGGTCTTTATCCAGCTTTTCATGAGTCTCTTTATCCCACAGACGGCAAGTATCCGGTGAAATCTCATCCGCCAGAATGATATCGCCATGGAAACGTCCAAACTCAATCTTAAAGTCGATCAAATCGATGCCTGCATCAGCAAAGAACTTCTTCAAAACATCATTTACTTTAAATGTATACTCTGTGATCTTGTCAATCTCTTCTCTTGTTGCTGCTCCGATTGCGATTGCAAAATAGTCGTTGATCAGCGGATCGCCAAGATCATCATTTTTATAACTGACCTCCAGTGTCGGTGCCAGTAACTTAGATCCTTCTTCAATTCCAAGTCTCTTACTGAAACTTCCTGCTGCCACATTACGTACGATAACTTCCAGTGGAACAATCTCTACTTTCTTTACTGCTGTCTCTCGGTCACTCAGTTCCTCTACAAAATGTGTCGGAACACCTTCTTTTTCAAGAACCTGGAAAATGTAGTTTGTCATACGGTTGTTAATGACACCTTTTCCTACAATTGTTCCCTTTTTCTCTCCGTTAAATGCAGTTGCATCATCCTTATAGTCTACGATTACGACATCCGGGTCCTCCGTTGCAAAAACCTTTTTCGCTTTTCCTTCGTAAAGCTGTTCCAATTTTTTCATACGTTCTACACCTGTCCTTTTCTTTTTAATTCCATTTCTCATGTTCTGTGATTTTCATATCCATTTTGAAAATCATTGCGCGAGACAACGAATCGTCCCGCACGATGATTATAATACAAGGCAGTTGGAAAATCAATATTCGCCACTGCCTTGTATCCCCTTTTGCTCATTATTTATTTTTTCTGATTTATATTAGTTTTGCTAATATGTTACCTTGCTTTAAGAAGTAACTTAACCTTTATTTCACTTCCAGAGAACGTTTTTTTGTAATCATAATCTTCTCCTCATAACATGCAAATAAGGAATTCATCTTCTCTGCATCCGGCTTTGGTGTAAGCACGCTGACGATTGGAACGATTACCAATCCGACCAGCATTGCAACTGCCCCGGCATTGATCGGGGACGAAATATAACCAATAAATAAATTAGACACTGTAATTCCCACTCCGGAAATAAAACTTGCCCACACTGCACTCTTTGTCACCCGCTTCCAATACAGACCATACAGAAACGGCGCCAAAAATGCTCCCGCCAGAGCGCCCCAGGAGATTCCCATCAATTGTGCAATAAATGTAGGCGGATCCAGAGCGATCACAACCGAAATCACCAAAAACACTATAATCAAAAGCTGCATCGTCACCACTTGTTTCTTTTCATCCATCTTTTTGATCACATGATCTTTCAGCAGATCCAAAGTCATTGTAGAACTGGAAGTCAGCACAAGCGAAGACAGGGTTGACATAGATGCGGAAAGCACAAGTACCACCACAATTCCTATCAAAATATCCGGCAGACCGGACAGCATATATGGGACAATACTGTCATAAACCACTGCTCCGGTCTCCTGATTATAAATCTCCGGATGATCAAACAGCCGCCCAAAGCCTCCTAAAAAATAACTGCCTCCGGCTACTACAACTGCAAACAATGTAGAAATCACCGTTCCGGTATTGATTGCCTTTTCATCTTTGATGGCATAAAACTTTCCGATCATCTGCGGAAGTCCCCATGTTCCAAGCGATGTAAGAAGAATCACGCCTAGCAGATTCACCGGATCCGGTCCGAAAAAGGAAGTGAAAGCTCCCGGCTGTCCCTGCGTCACTGCCACATCACTTGGAATTTCAGACATCGTTCGAATAGCCTCCATAAACCCGCCCTGTCCATTTAGAACAGAAACGATCACGACAATAATTCCAATCAACATAATGATTCCCTGAATAAAATCGTTAATTGCCGTTGCCATATATCCTCCAAGAATAACATACACTGCGGTGAACAAAGCCATCACTACCACGCAATATGCATAAGGAATATAAAAAGCCATCTCAAATAAACGAGACAATCCATTGTATACAGATGCTGTATATGGAATCAAAAAAACGAACACAATCAGAGATGCAGCAATCTTCAATGCTTTGCTTTCATATCTTGTCCCGAAAAAATCAGGCATTGTACGAGATTTTAAATGTTGTGTCATTACCTTTGTCCGTCTTCCTAAAACAACCCATGCCAACAAACTTCCGAGAACTGCATTTCCAATCCCGATCCATGTAGATGCTATGCCATATTTCCACCCAAACTGTCCTGCATATCCTACAAATACAACTGCAGAAAAATACGAAGTACCATAGGCAAATGCGGTCAGCCATGGTCCCACCGAACGGCCTCCCAATACAAAACCGTCAACACTTCTCGTATGTCTTCGAGAATAAATCCCTACCCCCACCATTACACTAAAAAACACGACCAGTAACATAATCTTTACGCCCATTTTTCTGTCCCTCACTCCTGTTATCAATTCCATTTTGCTATTCTACGTTAAACCGTAACGTTTTAACGCAATAAAGTATATAGGCATATATTAACACGAGCTTTTCGCTCGTGTCAAATATTTTTTTCTTTTATCTGTATTCTATCCCAATTGTTCCATAGTATCAAATCGTATGGATGCCACTGCACCGATCATTACTGTTACAATCAGGCTATAGATCAATACAATCGGAAAAATCAAGTTCATATTAATCAGAATACCTACCAAACAAGATATTGTAATTCCAATTCCAAGAATAAACATCTGCATCAGCATCCGAATAACATTCTGCCCTGTTTTTCCAAGCACATCTCCAACCAGGCATTGAGCCAACACTCTGGTATACAAACGATTTGCCTGTAATACCGTATAAATCAGGATGGTCTGCACAATATAAACCGGATGAACCTTCCACCATATCCCGATTGCAATACAAATGATACTTCCATCCAACAGCGCTTTTATATGCTCCATCAAGGTTGCATACCACATTTTCTTGTATGACTTGTCAGGAATCAGAAAAAGATAGGGATTTTGCAATTCCTTTTCCCATTTTCCCAAATACCCGCTCATCACGAATGTAACATAGGCAACAACTCCAAGCATGAAAAACTGACCCATTCCGATTTTCTTAACAACCGGATTAAAAGAAAATGTCATAATTGCAGCAAATAACAAATTAAAAAGTGTTGTTTTAGAAAATATAAAATACGTTTCCTTTTTGTATTCCAACAGCTGTCTGTAAAAGATTGCTTTTGCCCCTTTTGCCTGATCGTTCTGTTTCACCTTGCGGAATGAACGTTTCTTCTCCCCAACTCCGGTCACCAGTTCTCCATTCGTCTTCTTTCGACGCATTTCTGCATAATCATCTGCAAACTTGGCTGCATCCTCATAATATCCGCCGTCACAAGGCATTCGTCGTACAATCAGGAACATCCCCAATACTGACACAAGATAGAGTATACTTCCTATCAGATTCAACATCGTCGGTCCCAGCAAAATCAGTCGGTAAAAAGCAATATTCCAACCCACAAACGGAATCATCTGCAATACCGGCCAATCAAAAAAGGCAGTCGCTGATGCAAAACTGATTCCTGCTTTCCGAAAATAAAGGACAATTACTAATGTGATCGCTATGAGAAATCCTTTAATCCCCCGTCCCAGAATCTTTAGAACTTTTTCCGGAAGAGTTTCATTGGTATATAACCATACCATAATACAACACTCAAACACAATCTCCAACAGAGTGCCTGCCGCAAAAAACAGCAGCATCTTCCAAAACGGGATTCCAAATATAGTAATTCCCGCAATTGTAAAAATCAATCCCACTACGATTGATGTAACATAATTCATCCATGCACTGTGGATCAGCACCAGTTTCGGATTTATTGGCGCGGCAAATACAAAGTGCGTATGTCCCGGTCGGAAAATCACACCTTTTCTAGAGGAATATGCCAGAAAATTTCCCAAAAAGATGTACAACGTCCACACTGTTACAACAACCACCAGCCCCTGTGGAGAGTCAAAATGCATCTCCTTTGCCAGCATCGCCAGTGTCCATGCAATAAAGATTCCATATCCTGTCAGAAAAATCATCAAAAGCAAAGTGACCGGCTTTCTCACTGATTTCTTTAAATTATTAATGAAACTTTGTTTTGTCAGATACATCAATGCCTTCATAATTCTTCACCGCCAGTCATTTCGAAGAATAAAGCATCCAAATCCTTTTCTCCAACCTCACTCTTGTTATAGGAACCGATAATCTTCCCCTTTTCCATAACAAACATTACATCCCACAAATCCTCAACCATCTCCAGCATATGAGTACTGATCAACACTGTTACCCCGCTGTTTCGCAGTTCCGTCACTACCTCTTTCAGCTCTTTAATCGCCCGCGGATCCAGCCCGACCATCGGCTCATCCAAAAGCATCACCTTTGGTTTTATCGCCAGCGCACAGCAGATACTTACTTTCTGCATCATCCCTTTGGATAGTTCATTCCCCATCTTCTCCTGTTTATCATTCAACTCAAATCGTTTTAGGAGCACTTCCACCTCTTCATCGGTAATGGTACTTCCATATGCCTTTCGCACATATTCAATATGCTCTCTGACTGTCAACGCATCGAACATTGCCGGAATCTCCGGAACATAAGCAAAAATCTTTTTAGCTGCCAACTCCTTGGAAGAAATCCCCTGAATTCCAATTCGCCCCTTGTACCTCAGCAACCCTGCAATACTTTTGATAATCGTAGATTTTCCTGCACCGTTCGGTCCGAGCAGGATCCCCACCTGACCATCCGGCACAAAAAAGCTGACTTTATCTACTGCCAGTGTTTTTCCGTATGATTTACTCAATTCTTGAATTTCAAGCATAATATTCCCCTCCTCAAGATGGTAGTGATCAATAAGTTTACTCTTCTTCTGTTACCTCTGTAATCTCATAGTATTTTGCCAACACCTGCGTTCCCAGATCTCCAAATCCTTCTGCCTCCAACTCTTCGCAGTTTGCAAGCGCCTGTGAAAGAATCCCAAGATCCAGACCGCTCATATTAGATTCAATCAAAGCCAGTTTCATATCTTTGATAAAATGTTTCATAAAAAATCCCGGCGCATAATCTTCTTTCACAATCTTCGGTCCCAGATTTGTAAGCTGCGCACTTCCCGCAGCACCGGATGACAGCGATTTCAATACAGTGTCTGCATCCAGCCCCTTTGCTTTCACATAAGCAAGTGCCTCACAAACACCAGAGAGCGCTCCCGCAATAAGAATCTGATTTGCCAGCTTACAATGCTGCCCTGCTCCTGCGTTCCCCTGATAATTGATGTTGGTTCCCATTGCTTCAAATAATGGCATACATGCCTCATAATCTGCTTTATCACCGCCGACTAAAATAGACAATGTTCCCGCCTTTGCCCCTGTATCTCCACCGGTTACCGGAGCATCCAGTACATGAAATCCCTTCTCTTTTCCAACCTTATAAATCTTCTCTGCAAGCTGTGGACTGGTCGTCGTCATATCGATCATATATGCCCCTGCTTTTGCACTGTCGATAATATTTCCCGCATCAAAATATACTTCTTCCACATCCTGCGGGAATCCTACGATTGTAATGACTGCATCACAATCTTTGACACATGCTCCAATACTTTCGTGAAAAACTGCTCCTTCTGCAATCACATCCTCCACTTTTGATTTTGTTCTTGCGTAAATATGTAATTCAAATCCCGCCTTCATCAAATTACGTACCATGGATTTCCCCATAATGCCAACACCGATAAATCCTATTTTTTTCATTGCTCTTCTGCTCCTTTTCTATCGCTTTAGTCCTCATCTACTTTCCATGCCCGGACAGGTTCTTTATAGAATACCAGATTTTCCTCTGTAATCTTCATCTGCCCATTTATCACATCCACAATTGTCACGCCGCAGTTCGGCGGCACATCCTCCGCCCAGAAATTCTCCGGTTCCAGATTGCCCTTAATGCAGTTCAAAAGTGCTGTCATCGCAGCCCCATGTGTCGATAATAAAATGGTCTTATTTTCAAGTTCTTCCTTCTGCGCAATTCTTTTCAGGAAAGAACCGGTACGTTCCAACAACTGCTCCACCGTTTCTCCGCCCTCTGCCGGAACAAAATTCGCGGTATCCGAAAAAAACTTCGTAAATTCTGCGCTTTCCGGCGCTTTGTTTTCCCCACTGATGCACATTCCTTCATAGGCTCCAAAATTCATTTCCTGAATAGCCGGCTCATCGATGATCAGCATATTCCTGCCTTTCAGAATTACCTCCGCGGTCTTTCTTGCCCGAATCAGCGGCGATGTATATGCAAGATCAAATTCAACATTTTTCAATCCCTTAGCGGTCTCTTCCGCAAGATACACTCCGTACTCATTCAACGGAATATCCGCAGAACCCTGTACCTTCCGTTCCTTATTCCAATCTGTCTCTCCATGGCGTACCAGATAAATTCTCATAGTTCCTCACCCATCTTTTTATAATAGTTCTATATTTTAGTTTCTTTTCTATATCTTAACATCCCGAATATCATCTGTAAACTCTCTTCCCAAACCACAAAATTCCTCTTTGCATCTGTTACGCAATCCGCTATAATAAATTTGACAATTAAGTGTCACAGTCACACTGAGAAACCTATTTACGAAAGGAATCGATTTACTATGGAAAAAATCACCAGTTTTACAATTGACCATATCAAATTACAGCCGGGAATCTACGTTTCCCGCAAAGACACTGCCGGCAATACAACAATTACTACTTTTGATATCCGTATGACAAGCCCCAATGAGGAACCGGTTATGAACACTTCTGAAGTACACACATTGGAACATCTGGGAGCTACTTTTCTCAGAAATCATCCGGAGTACAAAGAAAAAGTGCTGTATTTCGGACCTATGGGGTGCCGCACCGGATTTTACCTGCTTCTCGCCGGAGACTACGAATCCAAAGATATCGTACCACTGATAACAGAAATGTATACCTGGATGTCTGAATTTGACAGTGAAGTTCCGGGAGCGTCTGCAAAAGACTGTGGCAACTATCTGGATATGAACCTGCCGATGGCACGCTTTGTTGCAAAACGTTTCTTAACAGAAGTACTTACTGATATTTCTACTGAACGATTAGTTTATCCTGAATAAAACAAACTCGGCTGTGTACGCATTGTTCCATTTTTCAAAACAATTGCATACACAGCCTGTTTTTATTCCACAGATAATTTTCCCAAAAATTCCTGCATTCGTGCATGCCCGGACGTAAACACCTCTTCCGGTGTTCCCTCTACGGCAATCACACCTTTATCCATAAATATAATTTTATCTGCAACATTTCGTGCAAAATTCATCTCATGCGTTACAATAACCATCGTCATATGCTCTGCTGCCAGATCTTTGATTACTTTTAAGATTTCTCCTGTCAATTCAGGATCTAACGCCGACGTCGGCTCATCAAAAAACAGCATCTTTGGTTTCATTGCCAAAGCACGTGCAATAGATACGCGCTGTTGCTGCCCACCGGAAAGCTGATATGGGTAAGCATCCGCTTTATCTGCCAGCCCCATTTTTTGAAGTAATTTTTTAGCCTCTTTATATACTTCTTCTTTTTCTCTCTTCTGTACGCGAATTGGAGCATCAACAATGTTCTTAATAACAGAAAAATGCGGAAACAAATTAAAATTCTGAAATACCAGTCCAAAACAGGATTGGATTTCCTTTAATTCCTGTTTTTTAGGGAAGACAGGCTTACCCTGTTCTACCCACGCAGCCTTCTGACCCAGATATAAGATTTCTCCATCATCAATTGTCTCTAACATTGTCGCACAACGGAGCAACGTAGATTTTCCCGATCCGGATGGTCCGATGATTGCAAGGATCTCCCCCTGCTCAACAGAAAGGGAAATATCTTTAATTACCGGAACCCCGCCGAATTCTTTTTTGATATGTTTCATTTCTAACAAACTCATTTCGGCATCCTCCTATCGATAATAATTCATTTTCTTTTCAAACAGTTCCATTACCCATGCCACTGCATAGTTAAAAATATAATAGTACACACCTGCAATAACAAATGGAAGAACCGTTGTCTGAGCTGCCGCAATCTGTTTTGCAACAGCAAACATTTCGATATAAGATAAGGAATACACAAGAGAAGTATCCTTTACCAGTGTAATTACTTCATTTGTCACTGACGGAAGAACAATCTTCACCACCTGAGGCAGCACAATACGGAAGAATGTCTGCTGTTTCGAGTAACCGAGCAGAGCTGCCGCCTCATACTGTCCCTTCGGTATCGACTCAATTCCGGAACGATAGATTTCTGCAAAATAAGCAGCATAATTCAAAGAACATCCTAACAAGATCGCTGTCAGCTTATAACCGCCGATATTCATCCCCCACAGATAATAAGGGGCAAAATACCACACCAGCAGCTGCAGCATCAACGGTGTTCCTCTCATAATTGATATATAAATCTTCACAATCCAGCTCAAAGGTTTGATCTTACTTACTCTTCCAAAATATACAACCATCCCCAGCGGCAGTGAAAAAAGCAGGGTCAGAAAGAAAATCAGACATGTCTGTCCAAACCCTGCTGTCAACTGTCTCAGCATTACCTCAAAACTCATGTATCTTCCTCCAACGCAAGGACACCCCTTGGAAGAAACGTTCTCCCAAGGGGGCTTCATCCTAGTTCTTTATTTTAATGTTACCATATCAGAAATCTCGTATTTTTCTGCCAGTTCAGCAAAAGTACCGTCTTTTACCAATTTATCAAGATCTGCATTCACAATATCACGCAGCTCTTCATTTCCCTTTTTAAATGCAATTGCATACTGCTCTGTATTTAAAGTTTCTTCTAAGACTTTATATCCTTCTCCTCTGGACTTAATCTGATAATTTGCAACACCGATATCAATTGCCAGCGCATCCAATGCACCTGCCTGCAATTCTGTAAAAGCAGTATTATAATCTGCAAATTCATTCAAAGATGCAAACGTATCAGCCAATGCTTTCTGACCGCCCTTTTCTTCACTCTGCAGCAGTTCTAATGCTGCACTTGCCGCCTGTACACCGACTACTTTTCCGGCAAGATCATTCAATGTCTCAATTCCGGATTTTTCAGACACTACGATTACCTGACTGTTGTCTACATATGGCACTGAGAACGTATAATCATCCTCTCGTCCATTCATTGTAAAGCCGTTCCAGATACAATCAATGGAACCGGGATTTAATTCCATATCCTTGGAATCCCAGTTGATCGGTTTCTTCACCAGCTCCCAGCCTTCTAATTCACATACTGCTTCGGCAAGCTCCAGATCAAATCCGGTGTACTCTCCATTATCATCCATATATCCATACGGCGGATATTCTGCATCAAATCCCACTGTAAATGTTTTTCCATCTTCTTTACTGTCTGCGGCCCCTTCCGTCTTTGCAGTGTCTTCTTTTGCTGTATCTGCTTTGTCTCCACATCCTGCCAATACCATAGTTGCCATCATTGTACCTGCCAACAGCAGCGCCAGTTTCTTTCTCATTGTCCGTTCCTCCCTGTGTATACGTTATTATATTAGCAATTGACCACTTTACCATACTAAATTACTTTTTACATAGTATCACACTAATCAGGGATTGTCAAACTTTTTATCTGAAATTTCCTTTCTGTGCATTTTCAATCAAATATGACTTCTCCGGTACTGACGTTTCCACTTATCTAACATTTCTTCATCCAGCTCTGATGCAAGGTCCTGTTTCAAATCTTCGATTTCCTGCCGCATCTGTGCATTAATTTCTACATACTCCTCATGCTTTGTCAGCAGAATATGATATTCCTCCAATGACATATACTTATAAGATGCGTAAAGATATGGTTTCAGAAGTGCCCGGTCTTCACAAATCTGATACGCTCTGTCATACATTTTTGCAGACTCTTCATATAAAAAGAGTCTGCCGTAAGCTGCTCCCAAACCTGCATAGATTCTTCCGTAAAACTTTGCATCAACGGTTTCATCTTTTTCCTGATTCAGAATCGCTTGATAGACGATAATCGCTTCCTCAATTTCTCCGCTTTCAAGCAGATTATCTCCTTTATACTTCTGCCGTTCAATATCTTTCTGATTTTTCAAACGCTCCAGAACATTCTGAATCCGGATCATTTCCGGCTCCCTGTAAATTCTGGAATATTTCAGAATTGTCAGAACAAATTTCTCTACAGAACCATTCAGACGAATCACATCCCGCAGCATTCCTGCCAGATCTTTCATCTCCAATTCTTCTTCCAGCCATGTACAAAGCTGTTCATTCATGATCGTATAGTCAATCAGATACAGATTGTTGCACAGATAGTAGCATAATTCTTCAATTGTAAAAATCTTGCAGTGAATCCGGGATATCTCATACGGATGTGCTGCATGTTTGTCATGACAAAGAACTAAACTTCCCATCGTTGCCTCCTAAATGAATAATCTTTTCTTCCTGAAAATCAGTTGCCGGGAAAAACTCCCCAAATCCCGCATCCCGAACAGTAACCTTACACGTCTTTTCATCCAAAAACAAGGTTTCAATCTGTAAACGCATAGAATACTCTGCACGTTTCGGAAAATGTTCCAACGAAACAACCTCTGTTTTGATGTTCCCCTGTACAAGAGATTCTACATAAAACTCGATTTCTTTCAGATCATCAACCAGCACTTCCAACTGACTGTTGGATTCATACCACTGTGCTCCCCAGGAAACAATCGGATACTTCATCTCCTGCCCATTTACACGCATATTAACCGTAATCTGGTCTGTCAGTTTGCTTTCTGACAAATAGACCGGATCCTCTATATGCATATATTCTTTGCGGTAAGCCGTATAGCAGGCTCCCTTACTATACAAATTGTTTCCAATAAAGGCCCTTCTTCCATTACAAAGCACGCGCAAAGATCTTGGATACCAGTTATTTTCAAATCCTTCTCCCGTCAAAAAGACAGAAGATACAATTCTCTTATCAAATACGCCTTCTATAAACTTACAGAACATCGCATCTGCTTCTTTTGCCTTATCCTCATTAAGCACCGGATAAACAGCTGCCAGTTCTTTCATATGTGCACTTGCGACCTCATCAACCGTTACAAAGGTCGTCTTACCGCCGCCCAGTCCTGCCTTTAGTCTGCGCAGCATAAATGCCTTGATTTCATTTCTGTCACAGCAAAACAACGCCGCATCGTACTGCCAGAGTTCTTTTGGCTGATAAAACAGATAATTACAGAAACTCTCTTTATAATCCTGTATAAAAATATGCTGCTTATCAATTCCCATACGAACTGCGATTCCCCGCAGCAGCTGTGCCAGCTCCTCTGTCAGTTCCGGAACGCTGAAAACAATCCCGTCAATCTGCGGGAATGCATGAAGAGACATCTGCACAAACTTCGAAAGCAGCCAAACAGCATCGTACGTTTCTTCAGCAAATTCAATCTTCTCACCTGCCAGGCTCCGTTCCAGAAGTCTTGTTACAGCAAACCCTTCTTTGACCGTTGCCAGACGTTTTGCTTCCTTTCCGTAAGCCCAGGTATCCCTCAATTTTCCAATCATCAAAGGAATCTGATAATTGTCCGCATCCGCTTCCATTGTCTCCGGTTCCAGCTGTTCCTCATTATAAAAACTGATCTGGCATGTCTTTTCATTTATCTCATAGCCTATGATACTTCCCTGTCCCATTTCAGCATGCCTCCTTCATAATCTTAATATTGCTCAAACATATGTGTTGCGATCATATCCTCCAACGAGTAGGCCTTCATTCTCGCCTCCCGCTCTCCGCCTTCCGACAGCAGGATATCATTCAGCCGTCCGTACCTTCCGCCTTCTCCCTTCGGAATCTCCCGGGAACATTCTTCCTTATCGCTGCGGTAGGAATTTCCATCAATCATCTCTTTAAAATAATACTTCAATTTTTCATTTGCAAAGAGAACAAATTTCTTTACATAAATATTTTCATACATCGGAGTCAGAACTTCTGTAGAATAATCCACACTCTCACTGTCACCCTTCTGCAGCTGATAATACAGCATGACCCGGCTTCCCTTCTGTCCTTTGTACTCGATCAGAGTCTTGTCCCAGAGCTGCAATTCAATCAGCCATTCTTTTTCATAAGAAAGGAAAAACGGAAAATAAATCTGTTTTCCACACAGTTCCTGCAAAAACTGTTTGATCGTCTTACGTGAAGAGCTGTTATATTCTCTTGTGGAGTAATATTTGAGCACAGCAATCTTGCAGATGTCAATGACCTCTTCTCCTTTTTCATATTCTCGGCAGATAATATCAATTACACTTTTGCTGATCTTCCGTTCCTCTGTCACATATTCTCTGGACATATATGCCAGATAAGCCTGCTGCAGTCGGAAATAAGCGCCTTCCGCATAATAATCCTCAAAAATCGCTGACTCTCCAAAAATTTCTTCCGAGAACAGCATTTGCGTCAGAATCCGTTCTGCCAGTTTATGAGTATGCACTTCATATTCCTTAGCTTCCCGCCAAAGCTGTTTCATCTCCAGTGTAGCACCACAGTAGTAAGCAGCAAGATAGGTCAGGATTACCTTATCATATTGATTTTTCTTGAAAAGTTCAAAACAGACATAAGTGAGAAAATCATCATTTTCATAGTTATTCTCCCGTATAATTCTGCTGCAGAGAGTCAGAAGTTCGGTATCGTTATACTTTTCCAGACCTTTTTTGCGTACTACTTCCAAAGTCAGTTCTTCTGCTTCTTCCTCTTCCCGATTCAGTTTCAGACCATTGATATACTTTCTGCACATATCCATATAACGCAGTTCATAGAACAAACGCCGGCTCTCATAAGGGATCGAATCTGTATAATGACGGCCATCTTTTCCTTCCCACACAAGACGAGCTGTTTTTGAATACAGGAATACCTGCGCCCCATGGTCTGCTGTATATGGTACTTTCTGAGAAATCGTTCCATCCTCTTCAATTACATGAATGAACTTCATATTCTCAACCTTTGTAGTAATCTCATATGCATGACAGATATCATACAAAGCCTTCACCCGATCCGGATTCATCGCGCGTTCCACGACGAATCTCTTATAAATGATCCGAAGTGCTTCATCAATATGTCTTCGATCCAACTGATTCCATGCAAACGCTTCCATCTCATCACGATAATGCGCATAAATCTCACTGCTTTCATCCACATAAGTGATCAGATTAGAGTACAGGAATGAACATTTCTTATAATCCAGTGAATTTCCATGCATGAAATACAAATAAACGCTTCTCGGCAATGCCTTCTTAAACTCAGACGGTTCCAGAGCAGCCATATAATATTCATACAACTGCGCAATTTTCAGTTCTGCTCCTACCGCTCTTTCATACCATTCAAAACATGCACTGTCAATCCGATTGCCCTTTATCAACAATGTACAGATTGCAGTCAGTATCATCGTCTCCGGATATATCTCATACGCCGCTGCCAGTGTTTCAAATAAATGCTTGTCATATGTTTTCAACTGACTTGCCAGATTGGCAGTATACAATGCCAGTTCCTTTGTCATCAGCTTATACTTTACCGCAAAGGCAAGTACACGCACTTCAAACATTCCCAGCTTTTTCAAAGTTGTACTCTTCTCTCTGTAACAGCGAAATGCCTCCAAATAGAAAAGCAGACTATGTGTCTTTTCCTCATAAAAATGCTTTTCCATTGCCCGCAGCCGCTCGGTCAATATTTTATATTCAGAATCCACGTTAACAAGCATGCAGAGGATTTTCCAACTGTCCGGATGCTTTAAGTAAGATTTTGATAATTCTTCTGCTACCCGCCGCTGTCCGATGGAATCATTGCTTAAAAATGTGGTCAGATACAGATAATAGGAACTGAGTTCCACATCCTTTCCGATCGCAAACCGATTATAATTGTAAGATTCCAGCAGCCATTTTGCCTCTTCCATCCGTTTTCCAATCAGGCAGATATGTGCATGCACCAGCAAATATAATTCATTTCGATCGTCTACTTTTCGCAAATGTTCAATCCGCTTTAACGCCTCTTCAGTCCAGACAGACAGTTCCTTTTTCCCTGCTTCATACTGCAGATATCCCTTAATAATACTTGCAAACTCCAGATCGTTTTCCCGACGTTCTTCATCACGCACGATGTCTTTTTCCACTATGATCTCGTAAGTCAGAGTTTCATAAGGAGATTCCAGAATAATCTTACCGAAATTACTTCCCCGGTGCAGTTTGTCATGATCAATAAAATACTCCAGCCGGTAGGAGTTTCCGATAAATTCTTCTGTTGTAACCCTTGTATGCTCTACACTTAAAAAGTCTCCCTCGGTCCGCACATCAAGAGACAAAAATCCCCATGTATTTTTCTTAATCGTAAAGATCTCCTTCCGGGTCTCGATCAGAGAAGTAAACGCCCGGCTCTCTTCCTCCAAGGTCAGGAAAATCTTTTCTTTTTGTTTACAGCCTACGAGAAACTCTTCCAGAGCCTGCTGATCCAGTTCCCACTTCCGCATATTGTCATACAATGCCTGAATCCGCTTGTCCTCATATTTTAAAATCTCGTAAAAATCTCTGGAACGGAATAATTTTTCGGCCTCTGCCGGATCACGAAAGGCAAGTTTTTTAAAGTCTTCGAGACTTTGAATCTTACCGTAACGTGTCATTACAAATGGCTTTTCAATGATAGCAGTAAACGCCACATCGTATTCACCGCCATTGCAGACAATCGTAAACTTTCCATGTTCCACATGACCCGGAACCAGCCCGGTCCCGTCGTATGTATAGTTTATGTTTACCGGGTTTCCGTCGAACCCTTGTTCCTCGCATTCCACACGAAAGGAAGAAGGATATACCAGACCTCTGATACTTCCCTCTCCCTGATTCTGCAGTGAGAAACTTCCCTTGTACTTTTCACCTTCTCCTACACGCATAATAATACGTGTCTCCGGAAATATAATCTCCGGCTGAGGAATGTGAAAATCTCCTTTTGAAAGACGTTTGATTTTATTCTTCAAAATTGCCACCTACTTCTATGTGATAAAAAGTTCTAATTACGCATTCTATCTTGAATTATAACATTAATTTGCAGGTGGTTCAATGGGGAATAAAAGATTTTATCTTTCAATTGTATACAAGTATACGTTCTCTATTTTACAATTCGATAATATTCCCTTGAAGTAATCATGAACACGAGAACATAAAATACAGTAAAGATACATACTGTTCCTATTGTACATACTGCCTCCAATTTCACATTCGCCAAATTGAGTGTCCGCATTAATTTAGTCAATACCGGAAACGCAACCGCTAAATGGACGACTGCTGCCCCAAGCGGTAAGAAAAAGACCGTAAGCACCTGACTGTGTATTGTCCGTTTCACTTCTTTTTGACTCATTCCTACTTTTCTCATGATCTGGAACCGTTCCCTGTCATCATACCCTTCGGAAATCTGTTTGTAATAAATAATCAAAACCGTACCCATCAAGAATAGGAATCCCACGAATACACCCATGAACAAAAATCCGCCATACAGTTGATAAAAACTTTCCTCCGAAGACTGTCTCCATTCAAAATACGTTCCTTCCAGCTCAGCGCCTCTTTCATAGATGGACTTCAATGCCTTTGTACCATCCTCTTCTTCTCCTTTTGGGTTGAAATATTGATGATAAGTAACTGCCCCACGTCCTTCCGGATTATATGCTTCTGCAAGTGAATATAACTCTTCTATATCTGAAACAACTGCATAAATTGTTTCCATCCCTGCCACACTGTTATATGTTTCCATTTTCAATGAATTTAATTGTTTCTTGATTTTATATGTCTGATCCCCTAACCGAATACGATCTCCGGAAAACTCTCCTTTTGGTGAGCAAAAGAAAATCTCTCCTGGTTTCAATGTTTCTTCCGTATTCTCCATAGCATTATAACATTCCAAGGTTGTCAACATCAGACCGCGCATATCCCCTGCTTCATATTGTAAATCAGGTGTAAGTTCTAATGCATTCTCTTTCTTAATTGCCGCAAGAGACAATGTTAACATTTCTTGCTTTTCTTCTGCTTTTACATGATTTTGTTTCAACTCTTCTTCCACGATCTGCTGAATTTGTGTTACTTTTTCTGCATCAGGATCTGCCAGACTGATGTGATAATCTGTCGGAAACCGCAGAGACAATATATCATTCACACCTGTATACAAGGATACTGTTACAGAAATCAGTACAAGCACAATTGTACTCATAATACAAATATTCGCCAATCCCACCGCATTTTGTTTCATTCGATAAAGCATCCCCGATACGGTAGCAAAATGATTGGGGCGATAATAAAAGTTTTTGTTCTTTTTTAAAATCTTTAAAAATGCAATGCTCCCTGCCGTAAAAAGTGCATAGGTTCCGATAATCACAAAAATCACTGCTATAAAAAATGCCCCCAGAGCGCTCAGCGGAGAGTCCACTGTCACTGCAATCCCATATCCGGTCAACAGTGTAACGACTCCAATCAAGGTAAGCATCCATTTTGTTTTCGGCTCCTGCTCGCCGACATTGCCTCCATGCAGAAGTTCTATCGGATTCGCCTTCCGTAACTGGAAGAGATTATAACAAAACGTCACGAAAAAAATCATTCCAAACAAGAACAGCGTTCTTCCAATTGCTTTGATTTCAATAGAAAACGCAAGCGGAACGGAGAAATCAATCATTTTCAGTAGGATCAAAAACATCAGTTTCCCAAGCAGGATTCCAAACAAGAGACCCAGCCCCAGACTCACTGCCGCAGTAAAAACACTTTCCCACAACAGCATTTTTGTCAGATTACGCTTATCCATTCCGAGAACCTGATAGACTCCGAATTCCTTTTTCCTCTGTTTCACCAGAAAACTATTCGTATAAAACAAAAAGACTGCGGAAAAGATTCCGGTAATCCAGGACGCCATATTTAAAATCACCATCATAGAATCCGCCCCCGGCATCTGCTGAACACCCTTATTTTTACAGATTGCATCCATCGTGTAAAACATCATAATCGTTAAAACACAGGTTAAAATATAAGGAACATAACTCTTTCTGTTTTTTCCGATGTTTGTCACAGCAAGTTTTGGATAAAACATCAGCGCTCACCTCCCGTTGTCAGTACCGTCAACGCAGCTGCTATCTTCTGATACATTTCCTCATTATTTAAATTTCCTCTGTAAATCTGATGAAATACCTCTCCATCTTTGATAAACAAAACACGACTTGCGCTGCTGGCTGCACGAACACTGTGAGTAACCATCAAAATTGTCTGTCCTTCTATATTAATCTGTGTAAACAACTGCATCAGATCATCCGCCGCACGCGAATCCAGCGCTCCGGTCGGCTCATCAGCGAGAATGATCTGTGGATTCGTGATCAGCGCTCTTGCCACTGCTGCACGCTGTTTCTGTCCTCCAGACACTTCATAAGGATATTTTTTTAATAAATGAACAATTCCCAATTGTTCGGCTATCGGCTGCAGCCGTCTCTTCATTTCCTCATACTTCTTCCCGGCCAGAACCAGCGGAAGATAAATATTATCTTCCAGAGAAAATGTATCCAATAAATTGAAATCCTGAAACACAAATCCCAGGTTTTGTCTGCGAAATGCAGCCATCTCTTTATCCTTGATTGTACTTAAATCCCTTCCCTTCAAACAAACCTTTCCACTGGTGGGCTTATCCAAAGCCGCCATAATATTAAGAAGTGTCGTCTTTCCGGATCCGCTCTCTCCCATAATCGCAACAAATTCTTTTGGTTCTATCGAAAAGGTCACATCAGAAAGTGCCTTCACCTGCTGAGAACCAAATCGAGTCGTATAAATTTTTTTAACATTTCTTACATCTAATAATGACATCCTGTTTTCCTGCCTTTCTTCCTCTCAATAACTGCCATTTCCTTTTTCTTTACGTGTTTATTATAGCGAACAGACAACAGGTGTTTCCATAACTTCTCCTTGCATTAAACTTACATTTTTGTAAGGTTTTTCATTCTACATTCAGATTTTGTCTTTTCAATGACAGATACATCCGGGTTCCTCTTCCTACTTCAGACTCTACTTCAATGCCATGATTTAATTTATCGCAAATTGTTTTACACAGATACAGACCGATTCCCGTCGACTTTTTATCCTGTCTGCCGTTGTATCCCGTAAATCCTTTTTCAAAAATACGAGGCAGATCTTCTTGCTGAATACCAATTCCCATATCTTCGATTACCAGACGCCCAAATTCTCCTTCCTCCTGATAAATAGAAATTTTTCCCTCTATTGTATACTTCAGCGCATTGGACAAGAGCTGCTCTATCACAAATATCAACCACTTTTCATCTGTCAAAACCATTTCCTTGCACCCCCTGTATTCCAGAGGTATTTTTTTCATAATAAAAAGCGTGGAATACTTTTTTACTGCCTGACGGATCATCTCATCCAGAGAGTACCATTGTAGGATCAGATCCGAGGACATCTCTTCCATCCGAAGATACGATAAAACCATCTCTACATACTGCTCTGTTTTGAATAATTCTATCTTCAGATTATTCAGAAATTCCTCTTCCTGTTTCTCTTTCCACTCCATCCCTTCTCTGGTCTGAATCAATAACCGCATTGCAGCAATCGGCGTTTTGATCTGATGCGCCCACAAACTATAATAATCCAACATATCCTGACGCCCGATCCGCATTTTGGATTCCAGTTCCTCACAATACAGATATAAATCTGTAAGTTTTTTCTGATACATCTTTTCAATTCCCGCCGATGTATCCGGAAATTCTCCCAACTCATAAGGAAGTGCCGCCAGAGCCTGCGTAAGCTGCCCATATCTTCGCACATACCGTACAAAATCCATCACCAGAACTCCTGCCAACAGCGCACTTGATAAGACTGTCGCATAATAAATCCCCTCCAGACTCTCATTGTATAAGAAAAGAACTGCGCAGAATATCCCCACGCAGCCCAGATAAGTCCCGATATATTTTCTCTCTTTTGCAAAATATCCCACTGCCAATTCTTTCATTCTACTAGATACCCGATTCCTTTCTTTGTAATAATGTAATCCCGAATTCCAACTGACTCCATTTTCTTCCTCAGACGTGTCACATTCACTGTAAGCGTATTATCATCAATAAATTCATCGCTTGCCCAAAGCCTCTCCATAATTTGATCCCGCCTTACGATTTTGCCTGCATTTTCCATCAAAATCTGCAATATTTTAAAATCATTTTTCGTAAGATCCAGTTTTTCCTCCTGATAGCGCAATGTAGCATCATTCAAATTTAAAATCACACCGCGATGCTCCAATTGATTCTGTTGTTCCGCAAATGCGTATGTTCTGCGAAGAAGTGCCTGTATTTTTGCCGTAAGCACATTCAGATCAAACGGTTTTTCGATAAAGTCATCCCCGCCCATATTCATCGCCATTACAATATTCATATTATCGCTGGCGGACGATAAAAAGATAATCGGCACATTAGAAGTTTTACGAATCTGTGTACACCAATGAAACCCGTTATAAAAGGGAAGTAGAATATCCATCAAAACGAGATGCGGCTGAAAACTCAAAAACTGCTCCTCCACTCGTTTAAAATCTTGAATACACTGCACTTCATAGTTCCATGTTTCCAAATGACCACAAATTATTTTTGCAATCGTCTCATCATCTTCTACAATTAAAATACGGTACATCTCAAAGTCCCCTTTCAGAGTTTCATCTATTGTTATTATACTGGATATCTTTAAGATTTCAACCGGACTCAAAATCTTTCATTTTTCTTAAGAAATTCTTCCGGTATTATATATTGACATTATATATTATACTAAATATAATATATTCAAATCATATATATACTTTTTATTTATATATAATCTCAGAAAGGAGTGGAACTATGACTTTTCCATTGAACGCTCCCATGTTTGACCTGCTTGTGCTTTCGGTCATTGCAGAAGAAGATGCTTATGGTTATCAGATCAGCCAGATCATCAAAAGAGTCTCTTCTTCTACCAAAGATTCTACCCTGTACCCGATTCTCAAACGGCTGCAGGAACAACATTTTGTTGAAACGTATGACCGGCAGTTTCAAGGCAGAAACCGGAAATATTACCGAATTACAGATGAGGGAACGCATTACTTAGAAAAACTTACACAGGAATGGCTGCGCTACCGCACCATTGTAGACGATATTATACGAGGAGGGAGATCCTTATGACAAAAGCAGACTATATGAAAACATTGGCTTACAACCTTCGCCATCTTCCAAAAGAAGATTTTGAACAGGCAATGGACTATTTTGAAGAATATTTTACAGAAGCCGGACCTGAAAATGAACAACAGGCCATTGAGGACTTAGGTTCTCCTGAGGAAGCAGCGAAAGCGCTGATCATGAATCTTGCAGTTAAAAATGTAGAAGAACCACCCAAAACAGTAAAACACAATTTTAAGGCCGTCTGGATCGGACTGATCGCCTTATGCGCCGCTCCAATTGCATTGCCTCTGGCATTCTGTCTGATCTGTGTCATCGCTGCACTGATCTTTGCGGTTCTCTGCGTACTTGGAGGTATTTTTCTCTCCGCTTTCTGCATATTAGCAGCATCAGTAATTGGTTTCATCGGCGGTATTGCGCTGCTGTTTAGCAGCTTTGTCAACGGAATTGCCACTTTAGGGTTCAGCCTGCTTTGTGCCGGCGGAGGTGTTCTTTTTCTATTTGCGGCAGTTCTGTTCTGCAAATGGTTTTTACGAAAAATTGTGCAATTTCTCGGTAAAATGATGAAGAAGGGAGGAGTAAAACATGAAACCAATCACTAAACGTATTTTCATTTTTTCAGCTGTTACAGTAATTTCCGGACTGACTCTCATGGGTGTGGGCATGGGTCTTGGCGGACGCCCCGGTGTTCTATTCAGCAAGGATGGCATCCGGTCACCTTATCAGGAGAAAAAACCTTATGTACAGGAAAAGAGTCAGTTAGAAGAATTTCATTCATTGAATCTCTCCGTTGATTCAGATGCACAGATTCGTATACTTCCATCCAATGACCAAAATTACTACATCGAATATCTATTGGATGGAAATAATCAAAAGCCTCGCTGTGAAGTTACTGACGATACCCTGCATTTCTCACAGACCGATTCACAAAATTATATGGTAGGAATGTTTGGTATTCAATTTGGTTCTTTTGTACAATCAGAACCTTTCGTAACTCTTTATCTCCCGGAAGACGTTCTGTTAAAGCAGACTCAGATTTTTACTTCCTATGGTGACATTTCACTTTCTTCTGCCAATTTAGGAAAAGCGTCTGTCGAGACAGAGTACGGCAATATTTCTCTAAAAGACACGACTGCCGAAACTTTACATCTGCAGCTGGAATCCGGGGATTGTTTTATAGATGAATTAACCACAGATACACTGAATATTTACTCCGAATATGGAGACATCCAAACAAAAAAACTCTCGTTCCAATCAGCCGATATCACACTGGAATACGGCGATTTGAACCTGACGCTCCCAGATTCTATAAAGAATTATCAATGTAAGTTTCATTTGGAATATGGAGCTTTAACTCTGCCGGAGGATGCTCCAAAAGAATGGTATCAGAATGAGGATGAGGAAGTCATTTATCAGACAAAACAAAACGATACTCATAAAAACAAGCAGATTACCGTTCAAAGTGAAGATGGGGATGTTCAGATCCAGTATCCCTGATTGAAATCCGCGCGGTTTCATATAAATATTTATAGAAAATTTCTTTTCTTTCTTTCCTGATTGGTGTTATAATAGACACATGTCATTTGACATCTTACGCGAGGAGGAATGTATATGAAATTAGTAATTACAATGAGTCGTCGTTTTGGAACCGGAGCCAGCGTCATTGCACAAGAGCTCTCAGAAAAACTGAATATCCCGGTATATGACAAAGTCTATATAGAACAAAAGCTCAGTGAAAAAGAGTATGAAACAGAAGCCGAAGCAATTCGCGAACTTGCCAACTCTCCTTGTATCATTCTCGGACGCTGTGCATCTGATATTCTCCGAGACCGGATGAATGTACTTAATATCTTTGTCTGTGCGGATAAAGAAGACCGGATTCACCGAATCATGAAACTACAGTCCTGTTCCTACGAGGAAGGAAAGAAACTGCTGGAAGATACTGACAACGAACGGGCAGCCTATTACTATGAACATACCGGCAAGACTTGGGGCGATGTCAATGATTATCACATGATTCTGGACACTTCTGAACTGGGCATCGAGAACTGCGCCAATATTTTAATGCAATATTTTGAACGATTAGAATATATTTAATTCTTTTCTACAATCATAAAAACGTTTTTTAAAAGCCCCGACGGAGCATCCAGACTTTTCTGCTCTGACGGGGCTTTGCTTTTGTTATTCGATTTCAATTCGTGCTTATTCTTCGATTTTCTCTACAACTTCTCCCTGTTTCTTGTAAATACTTTCTGCCGGGACAAAACCGCGTACCGAAGATAACGGATAAATATTTGTATGACTGCCGACTACTGTTCCCGGATTCAAGACACTTCCGCAGCCAACTTCTACTTCATCACCAAGCATAGCTCCAAACTTCTTCATCCCGGTTTCAATATTTCCTTCCGGTGTTTTTACTACAACCAGTTTCTTGTCAGATTTTACATTGGATGTAATCGAACCTGCTCCCATATGTGATTTGTATCCCAATACAGAATCTCCCACATAATTATAATGCGGCACCTGTACTTTATTAAACAAAACTACATTTTTCAACTCTGTAGAATTGCCCACTACAGCTCCTTCTCCCACGATTGCATTTCCACGTATAAACGCACAGTGTCTGACCTCTGCATCTTTTCCAATAATTACAGGACCATTGATAAATGCAGTCGGAGCGACCTTGGCTGATTTTGCAATCCACACATTTTCTCCCCGTTTCTCGTATTCTTCTTCACTCAGACTCGCACCCAGTTCCAAAATAAAGCGACTGATATGCGGAAGGACTTCCCAAGGATATGTTACCCCTTCAAATAATGCTTTTGCTATTGTTTCATCCAGATTGTATAATTCTTGTACTGTCAATTCTTTCATTTCTTTCTCTGTCCTCCAATCTCAATTCTACTTCTTATAAAAGCCTGCTGCCTTTTCATAACATCCTCTTAGTTGATACTGATTATTCAGATTCTTCACTCCATTTGTCCGACTGACAATAAAATGATCTAATTTCTTCATATATTCTTCCGGTGTAATCTCCCCATCCGCAACATAATTCAATCCCTTTTCCCAGCTTGCCGTCAATTCCGGATTCAGCAGGGATTTGATTGAATGATCCACAACATCAAATATCATCTCGCCTTGCAATGTCGGAGTAATGATCTGCGTTTTCTTATTCAGCGCAAGATACTTGATATGAATCAGTTTTTTCAAAATCTCCGCCCGGGTCGCACTTGTTCCAATTCCACTTCCTTTAATCTGAGCACGCAATTCCTCATCCTCGATCAACTGTCCCGCATTTTCCATTGCCAGGATCATAGACCCGGAATTATAACGTTTCGGAGGAGAGGTCTCTCCCTCTTTGATTTCCAGAGAGCGAACCGGGAGCACAGTCCCTTTTTTTAATCCCTGTATCGTCTGAAAAAATGTAGTATCCAGACTCTTTTCCTCTTCCGTTCCTTTCTTTTGCGGAATACCGGCAACTTTCAGATATCCTTCCTCTGCCAGCACTTTAAAACTGGAAAAAAAACTTTCCTCTTTCATCTGCGTTGTAATTGAAACTTTCTGATACACTGCCGGCGGATAAAAAATACTCAAAAAACGTCGAACAATACAATCATACACGTGTTTTGAGGTTGCCGAAACAGACTGCAATGCATTCAGCCCCTGACCGGTAGGAATAATTGCATAATGATCCGTAATCTGCTTATCGTTGACATATCTTGTTTTTGCCAGACCTTTATGACTTCCAAATTGTAAAATATCCTGCAGATACGGCGCCGCCATTGCATATTTAGACAATCCGTTCAGATTCCGGCTGATTTCCTTCGCCACTGCCGTAGACAACACCCTTGCATCTGTTCTTGGGTAAGTCACCAGTTTTTTCTCGTACAATTCCTGCACAATTCGAAGTGTTTCATCCGGACTGATCTTAAATCGTTTGGAACAGTCATTTTGCAGCTCCGCCAAATTATATAAAAGCGGCGGATTTTTCTTTTCCTTTTTCTTTTCAATCGCCGTAATCCGGCAAGGTTCCAGCTCCGGCTGACTCAGATATGCGATCAATTCTTCTGCCTTCTCCCGCTGTTTAAACCCATTCTCTTTATATAAATCAAAAGATTCAAAATACCTGGACCCTTTGACTGCACGCCATTCCCCTTCAAAAGTCTTTCCATCCACCTCTACCGTACTTAATACACGATAAAACGGAGTCTTTACAAACTCCCGGATCTCACGTTCCCGCCGCACGACCATGCCTAAAACACAGGTCATCACACGTCCGACTGAAACTACCGAATACTTGGTATGTAAAAAATTAGAGATGCTGTTGCCATACTTCAGAGTCAATAATCGGGAAAAATTAATTCCCATCAGATAGTCTTCCTTTGCACGCAAATATGCAGACGCACTGAGGTTGTCATACTCTGATAAATCCTTTGCCTCCCGAATACCACGCAGGATCTCCTCTTCTGTTTGAGAATCAATCCACACCCTTCTTCTCTCTTTGCCCTCTACATGTGCCTCCTGCTCTACCAGACGGTAAATATACTCTCCTTCCCGTCCGGAGTCGGTACACACATAAATCCGATCTACATCCTGTCGATTCAGCAGTCCGCTGACGATCTGAAACTGTTTCTCAACTGCCGGTATCACTTCGTACTTAAATTCCTGCGGAAGAAACGGCAGAGTCTCCAGACTCCAGCGTTTCAATGCAGGATCATAGACTTCCGGATAACTCATTGTCACAAGATGCCCCACACACCAGGTTACAATCGCCTCTTCTGACTCAAGATATCCGTCACCACGTCTTGTCTTTAATTTTAATGCCTTGGCAAATTCCTGCGCCACACTCGGCTTTTCTGCTATGTATACTGCTTTACCCATAAATATTCATACTACCCATCACAATTATAAAAATTTAAACGCCGTTACTGTATGATATCGCTCTCCCGCCTTACATACAGAACTTTTAAAATTCTTCTTATTCACTGCATCCGGAAAATACTGGGTTTCAAAACAGATGCCTGCCCGTTTTCCATAAACAGCTCCTTCCTTTCCCTTTTCTCCGTCCAGAAAATTCGCTGTATACACCTGTACTCCCGGAAGATCTGTATAAACCTCCATAACGATTCCGCTAAGATTTCCTTCTGCCTGTGCTACTTTATCAAATTTCCCATTATTTTTCAAGACCCAGTTATGATCATAACCGCAGCCCAGACGAACCGCTTCATACTCTGCATCGATCTCATCTCCGACTGTATGCATCTGCCGGAAGTCCATCGGTGTACCGGTTACCTCCACCAATTCGCCGGTAGGAATAGACTCTGCATTGGAAGGTGTAAAATAATCTGCATCAAGCATCACCCGGTGCTGCAAAACATCTCCACTGTTATGCCCATTTAAATTAAAATAGCTATGATTTGTCATATTAATGATCGTATCCTGATCCGGAACAGCATCATAAGTTATCTGCAGTACATTCTCTTCTGTCAGTTCATAGGTAACCCGTACATCCAGACTTCCCGGAAATCCCTGATCGCCATCCGCACTATGAAGTAAAAATGTAATCTTACCATCTTTTTGATTTTCTACCGTCCAGATTCGATGATGATATCCATCAGTTCCACTATGAAGATTGTTTCCATTGTCATTTTTTTCCAGCTGATACGTCACCCCATTCAAAGAAAATGATGCTCCGCCAATCCGGTTTGCATTTCTGCCCACAATTGCCCCGATTGCAGCCGTTCCCTCTTCATATCCGCTTGCGTCCTCATAGCCAAGTACAACATCCCGGAGCACGCCATCCGTTCCCGGTACCTTCACCTTCACCAGATTTGCGCCATATTCTGTAACCGCCACACACATTCCCGCTTCATTTTCCATCGTATACAAATGTGCTTTCTGACCATTTTTTAAACTTCCAAACTCTTGAATCTCTAATGTTTTCATGTTTACTTTCTTCCTCTTGTTCTCATTTTATTTTCGAAAAAACTTCTTCCATCTTGCAAAAACGCCTTTCTTTTCTTCCGTTTTCACCGGACGTTTTGCATTTAGAGCCTCTTTCATAAAATACTCCTGCGCACAGATCTGCCTTTCTCCGCCCTGTTTCTTCCGATATGTGCCGTCACTCAACATTTCCCTCGCCTTAACGTTATCCGCCAGCATAATATTCAGATACCGCACCAAACGCTTTTTAATCTGCTCATCATAAATCGGACATGCAACTTCAACACGCTTTTCCGTATTTCTCGTCATCATATCTGCGGAACCGATATATACCTTTCTATCCTCTCCCTTTCCAAATACAAAGACACGTGGATGCTCCAGATATCTTCCCACAATACTGGTGACAGAAAGATTCTCGGTTTCTCCCGGAATTCCCGGAAGAATACAGCAAATCCCCCGCACGATCAAATCAATTTTCACACCTGCCCTGGATGCTTCGGCAATCTTCCGGATAAAGTCCACATCCGTAACTGAATTCATTTTCATTAAAATCCTGCCATCCTGTCCTTTTAAGATTTCCTCATCGATCAATGCCAGCACCTTCTGTTTTAAACTGGTCGGAGAAACGATCAAATGCTGATATACTCCGGCCAGATTTCCGATCGCCATATTTTTAAAGAACACTGATGCATCCTCTCCGATTGACTGATTTCCGGTAATCAACGAATAATCGGTATACATCTTCGCTGTTTTTTCGTTATAATTTCCAGTTCCGATCTGTGTGATATAGCGAATCTCATTCCGATTCCGATATGTGATCAGACAGATTTTAGAATGCACCTTATACCCTTCAAAACCATAAATCACCCGGCAGCCTGCCTCTTCCATCCGTTCTGACCAGTCAATGTTATTTTGTTCATCAAACCGGGCCCGCAGCTCGATCAGCGCAGTAACTTCTTTTCCATTTTCAGCTGCCGCACAAAGATACTCCACAAGACGGCTCTTCTTCGCCAGTCGATATATCGTAATCTTAATCGTCATTACATCCGGATCCGTAGAGGCCTCCCGGATGAGCTGCAAAAACGGATCCATACTTTCGTACGGATAAGACAACAGCACATCCCGTTTTTTCACCTGTGCCATCACACTGCCTTCCGCCAAAGATGCTGACGGCTGCGGCGAAAAAGTCTCATCCGTCAAAGATCGTTTCATAGAAACCGGGATCTTATCAATCAAAGAAAAAATAAAATCCAGTTTCATCGGCATCTTCGTACGAAAGATACATTTCTGTGTGATATTAAACTTCTCACAGAGATACTTCTCCATCTCCTTTTCCAGTGAAGACGCAACTTCCAGCCGGACAACGCCCATCCTTCTGCGTTTATGCAGTGTTTCTTTCATAATAAATCGAAAATCTTCGTTGTCCGCAAATGCCTCATCATCCGGTGACACATCCGCGTTTCTTGTCACACGTATATAATTCTTATCAGATACCTGATACTGCTCAAATACAAGCTCCAGATATTCCAGTATAATCTTTTCCATACGGACATACCGAACATCATGTCCGGGGAGCACAACAATATCCGACACGAACTCCGGCACCGGAACAATCCCCATCATCGCAGTACTTCCCGTTCCATTTTGTTTCAGATTCGCAACCACATAAATCTGATTATTCAAAAGATGCGGAAATGGATGATTCACATCTACGATCTGCGGAGATAGAACCGGAAGAATCTGCTCTTTAAAATATTTTTTCAGATACTTCTTCTCCTGATTTTCCAAATCCTTCATGTTCAATCCGGAAATCCCGTATGCTGCCAGCTGTTTTTTGATTTCCGCATAAGTCTTATCTCTCTCCTTGTACAGCGGTGCAACTGCCGTGTAGATTGCATCAAGCTGCTCTTTCGGAGTCATTCCGGACTTACTGTCAATCTTTTTATTGTCCACTTCAGCCATATCACACAGACTGCCCACACGAATCATAAAAAACTCTTCCAGATTGCTCGTGAAAATAGAAACAAATTTCATTCGTTCCAACAACGGTACGCTCTCATCCTGCGCTTCTTCCAACACTCTCTGATTAAACCGGAGCCACGACAGTTCCCGGTTCTGCGTATATCTTAAAGTTTCCCTTCCCATGGCTTACCCCTCACATTCCATATATTTCTGAAGTCTCTCATACTCCTGTTTCATCAATTCGTATCCATGTTCATAAAAGCCCTGCAATGTATCTGCATCCCGCTCCATTCTGGATACCGGCTTTACTAATGGTCGGATAACAAAAATCTTCCCTTCCTTTTCCAGCTGTTCGATCAGTCCCATCACTCTGTTATAACGGTAACTCCTTGTTCGTATCGCCTGCACCAGATTTGGATAAGAACGATACGCTCTCTTATACACCTTCGCCATTCCCTGAGAGATTGGTTTTTTTCTGTATCCGGGATTTCTTGTAAGAACAACAATGATCTTGTCATTTTCCATCTTCAAAGCCCGTTCAATAGGAACAGAATCTGCCAGACCTCCATCTGCATACGGAACATTATCCACATTCACGATCGGTGTGATCAGCGGAAGACTGCAGGATGCCCGGCAAATCTTCATCAAGCGCTGCTTGTCAGATCTTTCCTGCAAATACTCAGCCTTACCAGTCTCACAATTTGTAGTCACAATTTCACAAGTTGTCTCTGACTGAAAATACGTATCATAGTCAAACGGCAGCAACTCATTGGGATACTTATCAAAGATTAAATCCATATTCATCAGACTTTTTTCCTTGACAAACTTCCGCACTCCATAAATATACTGCCCGCTTTTATCCGTCGGAATCATGCAATCTCTGGTGCGTTCCTTCTGCTTAGACACATAATCCACCGCATTGCAGGAACCAGCGGATACCCCGATCACATGGGATACATAAAAATCCTTTTCCATCAAATAATCTAATACACCCGAAGTAAAAACACCTCTGGTTGCTCCACCTTCTAAAACCATTGTTGCCTTCTGCATCATTTCTGTCCCCTTTACCTTATGAATTCATATTTCAAATGATACTTGTTTATTATATACTTTTTTCCCCTATTCGCAAACCTCTATCCTTTAAATTTTCGTAAAAAATGGGGATAGTTCCTGTAAAACAACCTCTTTCACACCTTGCCTTTTCTACATGACTCATGTTAAGATAGTCGGTGGAATAAACATTTATCATTATATAAGGAAATTAATATAAGGAGAATCACAATGATTAGTGCAAACAACATCACACTGCGCGTTGGAAAAAAAGCGCTGTTTGAAGACGTAAATATCAAATTTACCGAAGGAAACTGTTATGGTATGATCGGAGCCAATGGAGCCGGTAAATCAACATTTTTAAAAATTTTATCCGGACAGCTGGAACCTACCAGCGGAGAAGTCATCATCACACCGGGAGAACGGCTCTCTTTTCTGCAGCAGGATCACTACAAGTACGATGATTATCTTGTTCTGGATACCGTCATTATGGGAAATGCCCGCCTTTATGAAATTATGAAGGAAAAGGAAGTCATCTACGCAAAAGAAGACTTTACTGACGAAGATGGAATCAAAGCCAGTGAACTGGAAGCAGAATTTGCCACAATGAACGGATGGGAGGCAGAATCAGATGCCGCCAACCTGCTGAACGGCCTTGGTATCGAAACGGATCTGCATTATAAATATCTAAGAGACTTAACCGGTGCGGAAAAAGTCAAAGTTCTGCTGGCACAGGCGCTGTTCGGCAACCCGGACATCCTGCTTTTGGACGAGCCTACCAACCATTTGGATCTGGACGCAATCGCATGGCTGGAAGAATTTTTGATCAATTTTGAAAACACAGTAATTGTTGTTTCCCATGACCGTTACTTCCTGAATAAGGTCTGTACACAAATCGCAGACATTGACTACGGCAAGATCCAGTTATATGCCGGCAACTATGATTTCTGGTACGAATCCAGCCAGCTGCTCATCCGTCAGATGAAAGAAGCTAACAAGAAAAAAGAAGAAAAAATCAAAGAGTTACAGGAATTTATTTCCCGATTCAGCGCCAATGCATCCAAATCCAAACAGGCTACTTCCAGAAAGCGTGCTCTGGAAAAGATCCAGTTGGATGAGATCAAACCATCCAGCCGTAAATATCCATACATTGATTTCCGCCCAAATCGTGAGATTGGAAACGAGGTCCTGACAGTAGAGGGATTATCCAAGACCATTGACGGCGAAAAGATTCTGGACAACTTAACCTTTACATTAAACCATGATGATAAGGTAGCCTTTGTTGGAAGCAACGAGCTTGCAAAGACCGTTCTGTTCAAAATCCTAAGCGGAGAAATGGAACCGGATGAAGGTACTTATAAATGGGGAATTACAACTTCACAGGCATATTTTCCGAAGGATTTCGGCGGAGAATTCGACAACGACTATACCATTACTGAATGGCTGACCCAATACTCCGAAAACAAGGATGCTACTTATGTCCGCGGTTTCCTCGGACGTATGCTCTTCGGCGGTGAAGATGGTGTCAAACGTCTGAAGGTACTTTCCGGTGGTGAGAAGGTTCGATGCCTGTTATCGAAAATGATGATTTCCGGTGCCAATGTTCTGATCTTTGATGAACCGACAAACCATTTGGACATGGAATCCATCACTGCTCTGAATAACGGTATGATTAAATTCCCGGGAGTTCTGCTCTTCACTTCACGAGACCATCAGATTGTACAGACAACTGCCAACCGTATTATGGAAATCGTACCGGGCGGTAAGCTGATCGACAAGATTACTACTTACGATGAATATCTGGAAAGTGACGAGATGGCAAGAAAACGTCAGACCTATTCTGTACAGACAGAAGAGGAAGATTAATCTCTGTAAAAGTAAATATTCAAAAACAAAACATCAGATATACAACACGAGGTGCAGAAACTACTTTCGTAGAACTGCACCTCACTTTTATCTATTCATTATTCGTTTTTATTCTGCTGCCGGAGTATCATCATACTGTTCTTCACTTTGTTTGATGCTCACACCCAGCTTTTCAAAATCAATCTTATTCCAGATCTTTTCATTTTCTTCGATCTTTGTATCTTTTCTCCATGTTTCAAGCAGTTTTTCATACTGTTCCTGTTTCCGTTCTTCTACGATACTTGTCTTTTTCTGATCTGTTGCCTCCCGATCCAAAAGACTCACTAATTTACCCACATAGAGTCCGGAATCGGATTCGATCACAGAGGTAACCTCACCTTCTGTTGTCAAAGCATCCACTGCCTTCACAAGATCAGCATTCGGAGAAACAGATTCCGCATCAAACGTAGCGCTCTGCACTTCATATCCGCCTTCTGCCGCAACTGTATCAATATCCTTTGTTTCATTTGCATTCAGATTATCTGCAAATGTCTGAGCAGTTGTTTTAAGTGTCGCTTTTTCCTCGTCAGTCATATCCGTCTGATTTCCCTCAGCGTCTGTTGTCGTATATGGGAAATAGACATATTTCATACTCTTCTGAGCCGCCTCTTCATCAGACACTTCTTCATTGACGCCGGCTTTCATCGGTGCATTCATCTTTTGCTGAATCGTTACCAGACGAAGAAATTCTTCCACATACTTCTGGTAACCGGAAACTGCTTCCTTATCTTCCAGGGTATTGTCCTCGTCAAACTTCTTTGCAGCCTCCTGAATCTTCTTCGTTTCCTCATCTGTTACAACAACTTCATACTCATCTGCATGCTGTTTCATCAGATACATATCCTCCAGTGAAGTAAGCAGACTTTCTTTTACAGATTCTTCATAGGTAGTTCCTTTATCATCTACCTCCTGACTCCACATTGCTTCACCTGTTGTCCCCATCATACTTGCATAATAAGTCTCATACTGAGCCTGCTGCATTCTGGCATAAAAATTTGCCATTCCGACTGTTATCTTATCCGTTCCAACTGTTGCCACTACGTCCTCGTTGTCCACAGATCCGCATCCGGTCAACATAGACATTGTAAGTACCCCTGTCAGCCCAATTGCAGCTGTTCTCTTCATCACATGTTTCATATTGTTGTTTTACATGTCACACTCCTTCTGTGACATACGCTCCTTTCTTACTGCACTACCCGATATTATAAAACTTTTTTTCTACTCTAACAAGCTTTTTATATCATTTAACAGCTTTTTCACAAGTTCCAGTGTATCCATATCCTTTTCCTTCTTATTTCTTCCTCTTTTCTGATAGAGAAAATACGGTGGATTTTCCGGTTTGAATACCAACGTGTTTCCATACATCTGAATCAATTTAGGAATACGATCCGGCACTACCTTTGCATTTTCATACATGGTAAATTTAAACTCATCCTGTTTCTGTTCCACTCCGGTCACACCCGCCTCATGCGCCAATGCTTTTAATGCCGCAATCTGCAGCAGCTGCTGTACCTTCTTCGGAATATCTCCAAACCGGTCGATCAGCTCCTCGACCATGTCATCCATCTCTTCCTCTCCTGAAATACTTGCAATCCGCCTGTATATATCCAGTTTCTGGAACTCATTTGAAATGTACCCGTTTGGAATATAGGCATCCACATTCAAATCCATGGTCGTTGTAAATACGTCCTCATCCAGTTCTCCCTTTTCCTGTTTTACCGCTTCTCCGAGCATTTTACAATACAGGTCATAGCCCACCGCTTCCATGTGTCCATGCTGCTCTGCGCCCAGCAGATTTCCCGCACCACGAATTTCCAGATCCCGCATTGCAATTTTAAACCCTGAACCAAGATCCGTAAATTCACGAATTGCCGCCAAACGCTTTTCTGCCACTTCTTTAAGAAGTTTATCTCTTCGATAGAGAAGAAATGCGTAAGCCATCCGATTGGAACGTCCTACACGCCCACGCAGCTGATAGAGCTGAGACAGCCCCATTTTATCCGCATCATGAATGATCATCGTATTGGCATTGGAAATATCCAGCCCGGTCTCAATAATCGTAGTTGAAACCAGCACATCAATCTCTCCGTTGATAAAATCATACATAATATTTTCCAACTGCCGTTCATTCATCTGTCCATGGGCAAATGTAACATTCGCGTTCGGAACCAGTTTCTGAATTCTGCCTGCCACATCTGCAATATCACTGACCCGGTTATACACATAATATACCTGCCCGTCTCTGGAAAGCTCCCGCTCGATTGCCTCACGAACCATCTCATCATCATATTCCATCACATAGGTCTGAATCGGCATTCGATCCATCGGAGCCTCTTCCAGTACACTCATATCCCGGATCCCAATCAGACTCATATGAAGTGTTCTTGGAATCGGTGTAGCAGTCAATGTCAAAACATCCACATTTTCACGCAGTTTCTTAATTTTCTCCTTATGTGTTACTCCAAATCTCTGCTCTTCATCAATGATCAGCAAGCCAAGATCCTTAAACTGTACATCCTTTGACAATACCCTGTGGGTGCCGATCACCACGTCAACCAGCCCCTTCTTCAGATCTTCTACCGTCTTTTTCTGCTCGGTAGACGTCCGAAAACGACAGAGCAAGTCTACACGTACCGGAAATTCCTTCATCCGCTGTACGAATGTATTGTAATGCTGTTGAGCAAGAATGGTTGTCGGAACCAGATAAACGACCTGTTTGCCCTCCTGCACCGCCTTAAATGCAGCACGGATCGCAATCTCTGTCTTTCCGAATCCCACATCCCCGCAGATCAGACGATCCATGATCTTGTGGCTTTCCATATCCCGTTTCGTATCCTCAATCGCCTGAATCTGATCCTCTGTCTCTTCAAACGGAAACATTTCTTCGAATTCTTTCTGCCATACTGTATCCGGCTCATACACATAACCATCCGCCTGCTGCCTTGCCGCATACAGTTCCACCAGATCCTTTGCTACAATTCGGACTGCCGTACGCACTTGATTTTTCGTTTTTGTCCACTGCGAAGTTCCCAGCTTATTCAGTTTCGGTTTCTTCGCATCACTTCCCGCATATTTCTGGATCAGATCCAACTGGGTTGCCGGAATATAAAGATTTCCATTTCCGGCATAGGTAATCTTCATATAATCCTTCGTGATTTTATCAACCTCAATCTTTTCAATTCCCTGATAGATTCCAAGACCATGGTTTTCATGAACGACATAATCTCCCACCTTCAGTTCCGAAAAATTCTGAATCTTCTGTCCATCATATTGTTTTCGTTTCTTTTTCCTTTTTTTACGTCCGAAAATATCAGATTCTGCTATGACCATAAACTTCAGCATCGGATATTCATAGCCTTCTGTCACATGACCATAGGTAACCAGAATCTCTCCTTCCCGCACTTCCCGTTCTTCCTCTTCACTGTAAAAACTGCTCAGATCATAATCCCGCAGATCTTCCGCGAGCCTTCTTGCTCTCGTACGAGATCCGGACAACAATACGACCCGGTATCCGCTGCGTTTCAAACGTTTCAAATCCCGCGTCAGCATTTCAAAACTATTGTTATATGGATTGACGCTTTTTGTCTGGAGTGAATACACCTTTCGCATCTTAAAACTGCCGCATTTGGATTCCAGCGTGGTAAACCCAATGCTGCAATAATGGTTTATCTTTCCCACGATTTCCTCCGTAGAAAAGACATGCCCCTCTATGTCTTCTCTATTTTCTGCGCTCTTTCGATATTCAAACTCCACCTCTTCGCTGCACTCCGTCAAACGAACCGGTTCGTCCAAAAACAGCAGCGTATCCTTTTTCGGAAAATAATCTAAAAAAGAGACCGGCTCCTGTGTCTTTGCATTTAGTTCCGCTGCCGGATAAATATCAATTTCTTCCAGATTCTCTATCGAACGCTGGCTTTCTACATCAAAAGTTCGCAAAGAATCGATTTCATCGCCCCACAGCTCTAATCGCACCGGCACTTCTTCTGTCAGAGGATATACATCCAGAATACCTCCTCTTACAGCAAACTGCCCGGGACTTTCAATCTCAACTTCATGGACATATCCCATATCAGAAAGTTTTCTCTGCAATTCCGTAAAATCTACCGTATCGCCTACTTGCAGGTGAATCTCACTGCCTGCCAGTTCCTCCAGAGGAACCAGACCATCCAGCAGAGCATCCGCAGTTGTAAGAACTGTCAGTTCTTCCTCACTTCCTGCTTCAATCAATGCACGAACAACTTCCATCCTCTGCCCCAGCAAATACTTTCCCTTAATATCTGCATGATAAAATAACAGATCTTTTGCCGGATACAGATATACATTATCATCCAGAAACCGATATTCATCATACGCCTGCTTCGCCTTTTCCGCATTGGAAAATATACCAAGCCGGTATCGGATCCCATTACTCAAGGCATACATCAAATGCGTCTTCTGAGAATTTACACAGCCTGCAATCTGTACCATTCCATATTCTTTTTTTCTCTCTCTTATAATTTCTTCATAATCCGCCAATTCCATCAGCGGAGCTGTCAATGCTTTCACGTTTTATGCTTCCTTCTTTTTCCGGTTATATTCATTCATCGCTTCCGTCATTTCACCTTGCAAAATATATTCTACAGCATGAATGGCCTTCTCATACCCTTCCTCCATCAATTCCTGTTCCGACTTGGAAAAATGTCCCAGCACATAATCTGCCAGATCATATTTGGGCGGTTTTTCACCTACTCCGACCTTAATTCTCGGAAATACCTGCCCGCCAAGATGGGCAATAATATTTTTAATTCCATTGTGTCCACCTGCACTGCCCTTGGCACGTATACGAATCTGTCCATGATCCAGACTGATATCATCATAGATGACAAGCAGCTCTTCTTCCTCGTCTATCTTATAATAATCTAACAGACTCCGTACACTTTCCCCGCTCAGATTCATATATGTCTGAGGTTTTGCCAAAATCACCTTCTGCCCTGCAATCATGCCTTTTCCAATATAAGCGCGATACTTTTTTGTATCTACAGAAATATTATATTTCTCTGCCAGCTTATCTATCACTTCAAATCCCACATTATGCCGCGTTCCTTCGTATTCTTTCGAAGGATTGCCAAGACCGACTATAATATACATATCCGTCACCTCTTCACAAATTCCATTCTGCTTTTTATTTCGGACTCTATTGTACATGAAATCCCCGGGTTTGTCACGCAGATTCCTGCCGCACTGTGAAATACACAGGAATATTTTTCTCCGCTCTTTCATACAATGATAAAAAACGTAATTCATGTATCAGGAGGTACTTATGAAATCAAAAACCAAAATTATTGTTCTTCACATGAAAGAAATTATATACACTGCCATTTTTCTGGCTCTTGGAATCCTGCTCCTCTTCCTGCTCATTTTTATGTTCCGTCCCGGCGGCGCCAGAAAAACTCCACATCCGGAAAAGCAATATACACCCGGAATCTACACCTCTGCCCTAACTCTGAACAACACCAATCTGGAGGTAGAAGTAACAGTGGATGAATCCCGGATAGAATCCATCCGTTTTGCAAACTTAGACGAAACGGTAACTACCATGTTTCCACTCATCCAGCCTGCCATAGAAGAAATTGCAGATCAGATTTACAAAACACAATCTCTGGAAGATGTGACGCTTTCCGAGGAAACGCCTTATACTTCTCAAGTCATCTTAGATGCCATATCCGAAGCCGTCAAAAAAGCCGCAGCCAAATAAGCCGCGGCCTTTTCTTTAATTCAAAATCATGTCAATTCCCTTCTGCAGTGTCTCAGCATCGATTGCACCTTTTGCCTGTGCAACTGCGTGTCCCTCTGCATCGATAAAATATGTCGTCGGAAGCGAATATGCCCCATATGTGGCTGCCGCATCAGAATCTATATCATAAAATACCGGAAAAGTATATCCCTGTTCCGCAATAAACGCCGAGGCACTTTCCTGTGTTTCTCTGGAACCATCCGTCATATTCACCATCAAAAACTGTACTTCTCCTCCCAGTTCCAAATACTTCTCATGAAAATCCGGCATTTCATGCTGACATGGACCACACCAGCTCGCCCAGAAATTCAAAACGATTGGTTTTCCGATAAAGGCAGATAACTGCACCGCATTTCCTTCTGCATCATACACTGTAAAATCCGGAGCCATTACATCCTGTTGCTCTGCCTCTTTCTGCTCTTCTTTCTGTTCTTCCGCCTCTTGTTTTTCAGAAGTCTGTGTATCCTCCACGTTCAACTGATCCGCAGCTACCTTCTCTCCTAATTTTGTATAGAGCACATAAGCGCCGCCAATCACCACAACAAATGCCAATACGATCAACAATAATTTTTTTCTTTTATCCATAACGCCTCCTTAACTCAACAGACTGAGCAACCGTCCAAAGGTTCCTGTTGCCATCAGTATCCCCATCCCTACGAGTAACCCTCCGCTGATTCCATTGATCACTTTATAATTTTTTTTGATCCAGTCAAATGCAGTTTTCAAATAATCAATCAACACTGCACTGAATAAAAACGGGATTCCAAGTCCCAGAGAATACGCTAGAAGCATCAACATTCCTGTCATTGTATGACTTTGCTGGGAAGCCAGCATCAGCGCAGATCCCAAAAAGGTTCCTACACAAGGTGTCCACCCAATCGAAAAAATCACTCCAAATACCAACGCAGAAAAGAATCCCATGTTAGAAGTATCCACTTCTCTATGAAATCCTTTGAATAAATTCAACCGAAAAACCCCCAGAAAATTCAATCCAAAGAAAATAACAATCAGCCCGGAAACAACATTAACTGCAGTCTGATATTCTTTCAGAAAGCTGCCGACTGTTCCCGCCAGCGCTCCCATCATGACAAATACAATCGTAAAACCTGTCACAAAACCGGTCGCACCCAGCAATGTTTTTCTTGTGCTGCGTTCTCCTCCGCCTGCAAAGTAAGAAATATAAAGAGGGAGCATCGGCAGTAAACACGGAGAAAGGAAGGTAATAATCCCCTCCAGAAATGAAATTACATATTGCATCCTTTTCCACCTCCTTCTGATTTTTTATAGATAATCTCATTGTCCTTTACTGTCATACATACTTGAATCTCAGCCAATTCTTCCGAATCTGTCTCCAGTGGATTTCGATCCAGAACCACAAAATCTGCTGTTTTTCCTACAGCAATTGTTCCTTTTTCGTGTTCTTCTCCATATTGATATGCAGCATAAACCGTAATTGCTTTCAATGCCTCCAACACCGGAATCCTCTGATTTTCCCCAATCACCTGTCCCGTCTTAGACCGACGATTCACTGCACAGGAAACTGTCCGCATCATATCCGGAGGAACAACCGGTGCGTCCTGATGAAACGTAAATTTCATGCCATATTCCATGGCATCCTTTGCAGGAGAAATCTGACTTCCTCGTTCTGCCCCAAAATTTTTCAAATGAATATCTCCCCAATAAAACGTATGTGCAACAAAAAAGCTGGGCAGCATCTGAATCGCCGCCATTCGTTTCAGCTGTTCTTTTCGTACCAACTGTGCATGTACCATAACCGGACGATAACTTTCTTTATTCTGACGTTGTTCTAACTCACGCTCAAACTGTGTAATATACTGCTCTGCAGCCGCATCTCCATTGCAGTGTGCCAGGAGCTGCTGTTTCTGATCCAGAGAATGCCGGATTGCGTCTCTTAGTTTCTCATCACTGTGAATCGGATAGCCACGATAAGTTTCTTCCCCTGCATAAGGCTCCAACATCCATGCAGTCTTCCCCTGAGGCGACCCGTCCAGAAAGATCTTATATCCGCCGATTTTCAAATGTTTCCGATAATTTCCCACATAGGAAGGCTCTTTTTCCAACAAATCCGCTGCCGTCATAATATCCAGATATCCGACCACATCCAATTTCAAGATTCCTGTTTCAGAAGCAGCTTTCAACAATTGAAATAATGGTGTTGCCATCATCCCTTCCTGCACCGTTGTGATTCCATAGCTGGCATATAAATCTTGTGCCTCACACATTAATTGAAACAATTCTTCCACCGACGGCATTGGCAGCTTAGATTGAAATTCCAAAAACACCTTCTCTTCCATATATCCATCCGGAATTTGTGTCCCTTCTTCTCTTCCATAACGTCCGTCCGAACGATCTTCCGTATGTTCATCAATTCCCTGTAATTCCAACCCTTTACTGTTCGTAACCCCCATATGTGACGATGCGTGAATTAACAAAACAGGATTCTGTTCACTGATCTGATCCAAAACTTTACGATTCGGATGACATCCCTCTTCCAGAAAATTATGATCGTAATTACATCCCAACAGCCAGTCCGTATCGGAAAGTTTTCTTTGCTCTTTGAATTTCCGCATTCTTTCTATAATTTCCCGGAAATTCTTACACTGGGAAAGATCACACTGCGCCAATGCATTTGCAGTTCCTGTAAAATGAGAATGTCCATCGATAAATCCGGGAAACATCGTTTTTCCCTGCAAATCTACAACCTCATCAGACTCCTCATAGTGTTTCAGAACGTCTTCCTTGCTTCCCACTTCCAGAATTCGACCATTCTCCACCGCTGCCGCCTCTGCATACAGTGCAGAATCTTCCATTGTTACAATCGTTCCGTTGATATAAAATGTTTTCATAATATATGCTCCAATGCCTCTAAATCTTCTTTCGTCGTAGACCAGCTTGTTGCAAATCTCACAACCACACGTCCATCTTCCAGTTCTTCCCAGAAACTAAATCGTACCTGCTCTCTCAAACGTTCCATCTGTTCCTTTTCTAATATAATAAACTGTTGGTTCGTCGGTGAATCTATATAGAACGGATACCCCTTTTCCCGGAAAATCAATTTCATCCGCTCCGCCAGTTCTATCGCATGTCTGCTTATTTCAAAATACAGATTCCCGGTGAACAATGTGTCAAATTGAATCCCCAGCAGTCTTCCTTTTGCAAGCAAGGCTCCCCGTTTCTTTACAGAGGTGAGGAAATGTTTCGGCTTATTCTGTTTTGTAAATACAACCGCCTCTCCACACAATGCGCCAACCTTTGTACCTCCGATATAAAACACATCACAGATCCGGGCAATATCCTGCAAGGTCACATCTGTCTGATGACTCATCAATCCATATCCCAATCGGGCTCCATCCATAAACAGCGTCATTTTATATTTTCTGCAAATCTCAGCAATCGACTCTAATTCTTCCTTTGTATACAAAGTACCATATTCCGTAGGATGTGATATATAAACCATTCCCGGAAATACCATATGCTCCTGGTTATCATCTCCATAAAACCGTTCCATATACTGCTCCAAAACATCCGGAACCAGTTTTCCCTCCTCCTGCGGAACATGCAGCACCTTTGCTCCGGCATACTCGATCGCTCCCGCTTCATGACTATTTATGTGCCCTGTTTCAGCAGCAATTACACCTTCATAATCCTTTAACATTGTCGAAATTACAACCGCATTGGTCTGTGTCCCTCCGGTCAGGAATTCCACATCTGCCTGCTCACAATCACATGCTTTTTTAATTTTCTCCTTTGCCTGCTCACAATAGCCGTCTGTTCCGTATCCTGACAAACATTCCAAATTCGTCTCTGTCAATCTCTCCAGTATCTTTGGATGAGCGCCTGCAATGTAATCACTCTCAAAAGAAATCATGTCAAACCTCCTCTTTATGAAAAAAAGGAACCGGACTTCCGATTCCCTTCTTATTTCTACAATCCTTGAATCAGCCTTCTACTATGAGATACTGTCCATTCGCAAGTGCAAATACTTCAGAAGCTTCTTCCAATTCATCTTGACTCATAGACTCTACATCTGCACCATTTTCTTCAAAATATTCCCGTACTTCATCAAGGGAATCTACCACAACTGCCATACAGTCTTCCAGAAATGCTTCTGCCTCTTCCAGTGTTTCCGCCACCGGTTCATCAAATAATTGTGACTGTTTTTTCAAAAAAGTCAATAAACACTCCTCGCTGTACTCATTCATGCTTTTAAACCTCCCTGTTTATCCATTTCAAAATTTCCTCCGGGGAATCTGCAATATATCTGGCACCAGCCTCTTCCAGAACCTGTCGTTTCCGGAATCCCCATGACACACCAATTGTCAGCATCTCCGCCGCTCTGCCTGTGGCGACATCCACTTCCGAGTCTCCGATATAAATCGTCTCTTCCGGCGCTGCATGAAGCTGCTTTGCAATCTGAAGCGCAGCTGTTGGATCCGGTTTTCTTGGCACATTCTCTTTCTGCCCCTGAACTACCCGAAATCTATTCTCTCCAAAGATCTCTTCTACTACATGCACAGCCTGTCTGTGCGGCTTATTAGAAAGTACTGCAAGCTGAATCCCTTTTTGATTCATCTCTTCCAGCATAGAAACAATTCCCGGATATGGTATTACATGATATGTGCAGTTTGCGTCAAATATGCGTCCATATCTTTCCATCGCCTCTTCCAGGCGACTTAAATGTTCCTCTCCCGATACTGTGATTGCCTTTTCCATCAAAACCCGGGCTCCATTTCCGACGAACTCCCGGCACTGCTCTGATGTAATCTCAGGCAAATGCATCTCTTTCAAGGTCTCATTTACAGAAAAAGTCAAAGATTCCAATGTATCTGTCAGTGTTCCATCCAAATCAAATATACATGCCTTATACATTCTCTTCCCGTCCTTTTATAAATTAGCTTTGCTATTTTATATCATAGTATGAAGGCATAAAAATTTCAACAAAAATTTTTCAAATCTCATTTCCCAAGTAAATATTGGCGCATAACCTTCAGCGCATTCTTTTCCAGTCTGCTGACCTGAGCCTGTGAAATTGCAATCTGTTCAGCTACCTCCATCTGTGTTTTCCCCTCAAAAAAACGGAGCCGTATGATATAACGCTCCCGCTCATTCAGCCGCTCCATGGCAGCTTCCAACGATAGTTCTTCTATCCAGTTCTCTTCTCTGTTTTTCTTGTCACTGACCTGATCCATAACATACAATGTGTCTCCTCCATCGCTGTAAACAGGCTCATATAGACTAACCGGCGCTTGTATGGCATCTAAAGCAAACACAATATCTTCTTTGGAAATCCCGATTTCTTCTGCTATTTCCTGCACCGTCGGCTCCTTCATATTTCTTTTTAAATATCCTTCTTTGGCATAGATTGCTTTATAAGCTGTATCCCGCAAAGATCTGCTCACACGAATCGAATTATTGTCCCGCAGATACCTTCTGATCTCTCCAATAATCATTGGAACCGCATAAGTAGAAAACTTCACTTCCCGGTCCGGATCAAAATTATCCACTGCCTTCATCAACCCCACACAGCCGATCTGAAACAAATCATCCGCATTTTCATTGCTGCTTGCGAACCGCTTGATCACACTCAGCACCAGCCTGAGATTCCCTTTGATATATTCTTCTCTTGCTTCTTCATTTCCTTCTTTAATCTGCACAAAAAGCTCCTGTTTCTCTTTTTCATTCAGAAGCGGAAGCTTCGCGGTATTCACCCCGCATATCTCTACTTTATTTAAAGCCATCGTATCTCAACCTCCTGCCAGATTATTTTTTAACCTAGTAGAATTCTGTACACGATGACTCTTTGTTATTCCACTTCCGATGCAAATAAAAAAAGTTTTACTCCTTGACAATAAATATTGACAATCAGAAAAAGTATCGTCCCATCCCCTCCGAGATGTACGATACTCCTTCTTTAAGCCTTATTCACATCTTATCCACGCCTTATCCACGTGCTACTCTTTCAAATTCATCGATAATTTCCTTTTCCGGCGCCTTTGTAGCAAGACTCACAATTACATTTAAGGTAATCGCTACCAGAAATGCAGGAAGCAATTCATAAATATCCCATGCTCCGCCCATTGGCCGCACCAGATATTTCCATACAAAAATCATAATTCCACCGGACAGCATGCTTACCATTGCCCCATAACGGTTGGATCGTTTCCAGAACAAAGCCAAAAGCATTACAGGACCAAACACTGCTCCAAAACCCGCCCATGCAAAAGACACGATTCCAAATACAGAGCTGTTCGGGTCTATTGCCATGAAGACTCCCAGAACGGCAATCACAAGAACTGTAATACGCGCTGCGATCAGTGATGCTTTATCACTGATTTTTAAATGGAATACATCCTTCAGTAAGTCCTGTGAAATGCTGGAAGACGCTGCCAAAAGCTGAGAATCTGCTGTAGACATTGTACATGCAAGGATTCCAGACATGATCAGACCTGCAATGATAACTCCGAGAACGCCGGTCTTACTCATCAAGGTACCAACTACAATAATCAACTTTTCAGAATCTGCTCCCGCTAATTCTTCGCTAATTCCATTGTTTGTCATGCTGTGACCGATCAGACCGATAAAAATTGCAACACCCATGGAAATTACAACCCAAATCGTTGCAATTCTTCTGGATATCTTCACTTCATTTTCATCACGAATCGCCATAAAACGGAGCAGCACATGAGGCATACCAAAATATCCAAGTCCCCATGCCAGCATGGAAGCAATCTTAATTGTTCCGTATTCTGCTGCCGCACCATCCGCATAAGTCTGTGTCAATGACAGATATCCCGGAAGTTCTCCCGCCTCCGTCATCACCACATCAACACCGCCAACTGCATTGATCCCAAATAATACCACACAAATCAATGCCCCTGTCATAACGATGCTCTGAATCAGGTCTGTCGTACTTGCCGCTGAAAATCCACCCAATGCAGTGTACGCCACAATTACAACCGCACTCACAATCATTGCATGCAGATACGGCACATGAAACAGAGTAGAAAATAATTTACCACATGCCGCAAATCCGGAAGCTGTATACGGAATAAAAAAGATCACAATAAAGATTGCCGAAATTGCAACTAATATTTTACTCTTGTCTCTATATCGATTAGAGAAAAACTCAGGAATCGTAATTGAATTATTTGCTGCTACAGTATATCGGCGTAATCTTTTCGCCACGATCAGCCAGTTCAAATACGTTCCGATTGCCAACCCTATCGCTGTCCACGCTGCATCTGCCACACCGGTCAGATATGCAACTCCCGGCAATCCCATCAAAAGCCAGCTGCTCATGTCTGAAGCTTCTGCACTCATCGCTGTTACAATTGGTCCCAGCTTTCGGCCGCCGAGATAATAATCTCCCGCCGAATTGTTTTTCTTCATAAAATATACGCCGACTGCCACCATTCCCAATAAATATATGATGATAATCGCAAAAATTCCCCATGTTCTACTATCCATTTGTTTTCCTCGTCCTCACCTTTCTCTTACATTTGTACACTTATTTACATTTTATCTTCTGTCGTGTTCTCATTCCCATCTGTCCCATTTATCAGACAGATTGTTAATTTGTGATTCGAACTTCGCCTTATCTTTATTTGCAAGTCCTTCATTTTTATGAATAACTTCCAGCAAGCGTCTTCCGGCAGCCAGCAATCTTTCAAATGCCGCATCAGCCCTCTTCTGAGCCGGTTTTTTCGCTTTCACCGGAATCTTCACACCAGTGGTCAGAATTTCATTTGTTACGAGATCCACTTCTCCGCCCGGATACGGTGCAAAAGCCGGACATCCGAACTTCTCTTCCACTGCCGCGGCAAACTCATCTGTCACAGAATCTTCTCCATGAACAACAAATACATGCTGCAGCGGCGTCTCGAATCCTTCCAGCCATCTCATCAATCCATTCATATCCGCATGACCACTGACTCCATGCAGACTCTCGATCTTCGCCCGCACTTCAATCGGTTCACCAAATAGTTTTACATTCTTCTCACCTTCAATCAGTCTCCGTCCCAATGTTCCAACTGCCTGATATCCAACAAAAAGAATCGTACACTCTTCTCTCCAGAGGTTGTGTTTTAAATGATGACGGATTCGTCCCGCATCACACATACCGGAAGCGGAAATGATCACCTTCGGTTTTTCAATAAAATTGATCATTCTGGAATCTTCACTGGTTGTAGAGATCTTCAGCCCCGGAAATACGAGCGGATTGATTCCCTCATTCACCAGTTTCAACGCATCCTCATCAAAACATCCATGCATGTTTTTGGTAAATGCCTTCGTTGCCTCAATTGCCAGCGGACTATCCAGATAGACCTCAAAATCCGGATATTCACTGAGCAGATTCTGTTCCTTGATTTCCCTGATAAAATACAGCATCTCCTGGGTTCTTCCAACTGCAAAAGACGGAATGACAACATTTCCTCCTCTTGCAAATGTGTCCCGCAAAATTCGTGTAAAATCTCCCACATAATCAATCTTTTCACTTGTGCTGTGCAGTCGATTGCCATATGTAGATTCAATTACCACATAATCTGCCTCTTTCGTATACTGCGGATCCTTGATGATCGGTTGATTGATATTCCCCACATCTCCGGAAAATACAATCTTTTTCTGTACATCCTCTTCCGTTACCCAAATCTCAATACTTGCGGAACCAAGCAAGTGTCCTACATCTGTAAAACGGACTTCGATCCCATCGCAAAGCACAATCCTGTCCCCATACTGACATGGTCTGAACAGTTCAATGGCATCCAGCGCATCCTGCATAACATATTCCGGTTCAAACACCGGCTGTCCGGCACGCTTTCCCTTTCGATTCCGCCATTCTGCCTCGAACTCCTGAATGTGCGCACTGTCTCGCAGCATAATATTACACAAGTCCGACGTAGCAAATGTTGTAACGATCTCGCCTTTGAATCCATTTTTGACCAATTTGGGAATCATACCTGAATGATCAATGTGTGCGTGTGTCAAAAGCACATAATCCACATCTGTCTCCGGAATCGGCAGCCCGGGATTTTCATAAAGATTCGGTCCCTGCTCCATTCCGCAGTCAATCAGGATATTCCTTCCCGCAGCCTGCAGCAGATGGCAGCTGCCAGTTACTTCATGTGCTGCTCCAACAAATGTTAGTTTCATTGCATCCACCAACCTTCCGTCTAATAATAAAGAGTATTATACCACTTTGCTGCACTGCCGTAAAGATAAACTATTCATACCTTACCATCTCTCGCTTCAGTCTCTGCATAATCTTCTTCTCCAGACGAGAAATATAGGACTGAGAAATCCCCAGATAATCTGCAACTTCTTTCTGCGTTTTTTCTTCCCCTTCCGGATTATCCAACCCAAAACGCATTTGAATGATCAGCCGTTCCCTGCTGGACAGCTTGTTGATCGCCCGAATCAGAAGTCTTCGCTCCGCTTCCGTTTCCAGGTCTTTATAGATCGTATCTTCCTCCGTTCCTAAAATATCCGAAAGCAGCAATTCATTTCCATCCCAGTCCACATTCAAAGGCTCATCAATAGACACTTCCAGTTTGGTCTTATTATTTCTTCGCAAATACATTAAAATTTCATTTTCAATGCACCGGGACGCATACGTTGCCAATTTGATTTTTTTATTTGGATTAAACGTATTAATTGCCTTGATCAAGCCAATGGTTCCGATCGAGATCAAATCCTCAACGCCCACTCCTGTATTATCAAATTTCTTTGCTATGTAAACGACCAGCCGCAAGTTGTGCTCTATCAGTAATTTCTTTGCCTCTTCCCCGTATTCAGTTCCCAGTTGTTCGATTACCTTTGTTTCATGCGCTGCCTCTAACGGCGGCGGAAGTACCTCTGAACCTCCAATATAATGGATTTCCTTCTGATTTGTAAAGAAAAATCTCCGAAAATCCGGTACAATTTTCATTTTGAATTGATTAGGAACTGCTACTTTCACTACCATGTTTTATTTCCTCCTGTTACAATATGTCTGCATTTAAAATCATTTGATATTCTTCGTTTTCCGATAACATCTCCCCACAAATACCGAGAACAGGTTTTTCAATCCAGCGCTCAGGTTGTGTTTTTATGCAAATCTTTTCAACCCGAAAAACCGGCATGATTCCTGTTCCCCCGACTGTTCGATATGGGATATAACGTAAGAAAGGTCTGTTCTTATCATCTGTCGTCTCCTGTTCCGGATGAAAACCGATTTCTCCGGCAATTTCTGCATCGATCACATGTACCGGCTCTCTCGTAACGGAATCCGTTAATTGGTTTCCGGTATCCATCAATGCCTGAACGTTCCACTCTTTTCCACCAAAACAAATCAACACTTCACAGGTTCTTCTCTGCTCCCGGTGTACTCTCAGCAAAATGTTCCAACAACCGCACAATAAAAAATAGATGCCTGCTGAAAGAATAAAAAATATTCCATTCAGTTTCATATAAGAACGAAAAATCTGCAGAATTCCTCCTCCCAAAATTGCAGATATGTACAAAAGAGCGACTGCTTTTCCAAATTGTTTCCACCCTTTCACTGCCAGACCGACTTTTACCATAACTGCACTAACTCCCGCAAATCCAAGCACCGGAACAAGATACTTTGGAACCGGCAATACCAGCAGCAGGCAAGTAAAAACAGCACCCACAGCGCTCCCCGCAAAAACTCTTCTTAAAGTCACATGACAGTTTAAAAGCTGCCGCACTGTCAGCAGCAGCAAAAAATCCATCATTAAATTTGTCAAAAACAATACGTCTATGTACACTTTATAATGCATCGCATTCCTCTCCTTACGACAGGACTTATTATATTAGATTTTCTTTTGAAACTTTGTCAGATACTGACGAGAAATACACAAGATGTTTCGACATAAAATGAAAAAGGGAGTTACGCGCAAAAAAAACCGGCAGGAAACTCCTGCCGGTCATCACTTTGCTTTTATTTACTTTTTAAAGAAGTCCGGAATCTTAATTGACTGCTCTTTTACTGTTCCGGATGGAGTTCTCGGCTGCTGCAGTGTAGGGATTGTACCACCTGTTGTTCTTGTCGCAGCTGTTCTTCCTGCTGTACGACTCTCCAGATCAGCACTTCTGCTCACCATATCACCTGATGGAAGAATGGATCCCATCTTCTGCTGTCCTTCCAATCTTGCTTTTAACTTTGAAGAACTTCCGCCTACATTATGCAGACCTGTTGCAATAACTGTAATGGTAGCTTCATCAGACTTATTGTCATCATATGTAGCACCAAAGATGATATTTGCATTTTCACCTGCAAGTTCCTGCACATACTCTGCCGCATCAGATGCATCCATAAGTGTAATATCACCGGATACATTGATAATAACATGAGATGCTCCCTGGATGGTTGTCTCAAGCAACGGACTTGCTACAGCCTGTTTTACAGCTTCCAGAGCCTTATCATCGCCACGTCCTTCACCAATACCAATATGTGCAATTCCTTTGTCCTTCATAACAGTCTGAACATCTGCGAAGTCCAGGTTGATCAAAGATGGTACATTGATCAAATCTGTAATACCCTGGATACCTTGCTGCAGTACTTCGTCTGCCTTTTTCAAAGCCTCCGGCATTGTTGTTCTTCGATCTACAACTTCCAACAGCTTATCATTTGGAATTACAATCAATGTATCTACATTTTCTTTTAACTTGTCAATACCTGCAAGTGCATTCTGCATACGTGTTCTGGATTCAAAACGGAATGGTTTTGTTACAACACCAACTGTCAATGCACCCATTTCTTTTGCGATTCGTGCCACTACCGGAGTTGCACCTGTACCGGTACCACCGCCCATACCACAAGTAACAAATACCATGTCGGCGCCTTTGATTGCAGCAGAAATCTCTTCTGCACTTTCTTCAGCGGCTTTTTCTCCTACTTCCGGCTGAGCTCCGGCACCCAGTCCCTTTGTAAGTTTCTCACCGATCTGCATCAGTGTCGGTGCCTTACACAGCTGTAATGCCTGCTTATCTGTATTAATTGCGATAAATTCTACACCTGCAATCTGTTCATCAATCATTCGGTTTACCGCGTTGTTACCGCCTCCACCGACTCCAATAACTATTATTCTTGCAGCTGCTTCTGATTCGTTGGTTTTAATTTCTAACAAGAGTATTTCCTCCTTTGTCATCTTATTAATTAATTTTTATACATCCCTTTTATATTGAATGATACTAATGATACACTCCAATAAGTATATAATAAAGTCTTTTTTGCAAATAATCAATAGATTTTTGTGTATTTTCCTGTTTTTTTATTCAATTCTGCATCTTTACACATCTTGCCTGCCTTCATCCTCTATTATTCTGCCGGTTCCTCTGCATCCGGCACAAACCGAATCGAAGAATCTGACGAAACAGAATTCTCCAGATGCAGCACCCCTGTCTTTCCCGGATACAATTCCTCCAGCTTTTTCAAAACCGGAACCGCCTGCGCCATCTTTTCCGCATATTCTCCCATTCCGATCTGTACACGTACCCCTGCAAAATGAAGTGTCAGACTTCCATTCTCACAATTGATCTTCTCTGGAACGAGCTTATATTGCTGCATCAATGCATTCACCGAACAAATCTTATCAAACACATCCTGATCCGCGGCAGGAAGCACTTTTCCTAATTGAATCTTATCAGACGTCAGTTCCATTCCCTCGATATACGGAACACCTTCAATCACCTCTGTACTCTGCAGCGATGCGATTCCACTCTCGTCAAAATACAAAAAACTGCCTTCATAATCCATTTTGCCGCTAAAAGTTTTTTCCGTTACCTGCACAGTTACTTCCCATGGGGAATCCAGCTTGACCTTTGTCCGTTCAATCGACGGCAGCTGCTCTGTGTCCTTTTTGTTATATTTCCACATTACATATAATGTATTGGAAGAATACCGATCCGACTGTACCCATTCTTTTACTGCCTGTTCCGAAAAATACTGCGTGCCTGTCACGTTGATCTTCTTTGTTTCAAATAAAATAATCACCAAATATCCTATGAGTACAAGAAGCGTAACCGCTCCCAGCAGTCCCAAAATAGCTTTCCAGCGGATTCTACGTTTTCTTCTTTTCCTCTTTCGTGCCATCTATACATCCTCCTCCACTTAGCTCATTTTACCAGATTTGATACACTTAACACAAGCCCCATTTCTAATAGAAGAAACAAAACAGAAGTTCCTCCATAACTGATAAAGGGCAGCGTAATTCCTGTATTCGGAATCGAATTTGTCACTACTGCTATATTTAAGATTACCTGGATCATCATATGTGCCATTGCCCCCGAAGCGATCAAGGCTCCCAGCAAATCCTTTGCCTGCGTTGCAATCACAAAAAAACGCCAGATCAAAACAAGAAATAGCAATACAATAATCCCGGCTCCCACAAGTCCAAGTTCTTCACAGATAATCGAAAAAATCATATCATTCTGCGCTTCCGGAAGAAATCCCAGTTTCTGCACACTTTCTCCCAAGCCTCTTCCAAACAGGCCTCCGGAACCAATGGCATACAACCCCTGCAGCGTTTGATATCCCTTTTCATAGTTCTCCGGATGCCGCCAGATAGCAAGCCGCTCCAGACGATAACTCTCCAGAGCAAGAAAAATCGCTAAAAATCCTACTGCGGCAATTCCCATCCAGATAAACTGCGCATATTTCGGACTGGAAACAAAAATCAGAACCGCAGCAATTCCCAATATGATGATCGCAGTGCTCAGATTACTGGCTCCCACTAATCCTACAATTGGAAATACCGGTATCATCACTTTCACCATCGTAGAAAATTTTCCCATTTTTTTTGCATTTTTCGTAATTAAGCAAGCCAGAAACAGTATAACCGCTACTTTTGCAAACTCTGAAGGCTGAAAAGAAACAGGGCCCAAAGACAGCCATCTTTTGGACCCATTGTATTCATCTCCTACAACCATAACTGCTACCGACAACAAAAGCGCTGCCAGATATCCCAGATTGGCAAACGGCACCCACTTATGATAATCAATGCCTGCCACCAGCAGCATCCCACAAATTCCAAGCGCTGTTGCAAACCCTTGCTTTTTCAGATAATAATAAGGGTCCCGGAACTTTATCTGACCATTATACGCACTTGTACTGTACAGCAAAACCAGACCAATCACTACAAGCAGCAGTACAACGATCAACATTGTATAATCATAATGTAATTTTCTTGCCGGACGCTCCAATTCAAATACACTCCTTACAATTGATTTACAAGTTCTTTGAATTTATCTCCGCGTTCTTCATAATTTTTAAACATTCCCCAACTTGCGCATGCCGGCGAAAGCAGAACTGCATCTCCCGGTTTTGCGTTTTCAACACAAATCTGAACTGCCTCTTCAAATGTATCTGCAAATACACAGGCATCAAATCCATGTTCTTTGGCTTCTGCCGCAATTTTTTCTCTTGTGGCACCGATCAGAACCAGTTTCTTCACCTTGCCGTCAAAAGCATCAATCCATTCCCCGTAAGAAGAATCCTTATCATATCCTCCGCCAATCAATAAGGTAGGACGGTTCATCGCCTGGATTCCTTTGATTGCCGCATCCGGATTGGTACCTTTGGAATCATTGTAATATGCAACCCCATTCTTCTCTGCTACGAATTCAATTCGATGTTCCACACCTTGGAATTCACAGATTGTTTTTCGGATGCTGTCCATCGGCACTCCGTATGCTGCCGCCATCGCAACTGCCGCCATTACATTTTCATAATTATGCAGCCCCAATAGCTTTAATTCTTTTACATTGCATACAACAACCGGCTCTTCATCCACATGATAAATGAGATTGCCATCTTCCAGATAAATCCCTCTTTCCAGTTTACGCTGGCTGCTGAAATATAGAACCTGTGCAGCGATATTTTCTCCAAATCGGCGCGTTACTTCATCTTCATAATTCAACACACACGTATCTTCTGCTGTCTGGTTCTTTGCAATATTTTTTTTCGCATCAATGTATGCCTCCATTGTATGATGGCGATTCAAATGATCCGGTGTAATATTTAAAATTGCACTGACCTTTGGTGCAAATGTGTGTACTGTCTCCAGCTGAAAACTGCTCATTTCGGCTACTGTCACCGAATCTTCCGGCATTGTCAAAGCAACGCTTGTATAAGGATTTCCGATATTGCCAACCACATAGGTATGTTCCCGGTATGCCTTTATGATCTCGCCGAGAAGCGCAGTGGTCGTTGTCTTCCCATTGGTACCTGTAATAGCAAGTACATCCCCTTTTCCATATACATACGCCAGTTCAATCTCTCCCCAGATCGGGATCTGCTTCGTCCGCATCTTTTCCACAACCGGCAAGTCTGTCGGAACACCGGGACTCATTACAACCAGAGATAACCTGTCCATAACAGTTTCAGGAAGTTCTCCAAGAATCACCTGTACACTGCCGCAATCACCTGCATCCTCCTGTATTTCACTCCGGATATCCGCGCTGATCTTCTCAGCATCCAGATTCTGATTGCCATCATATAAAACGACATCTGCCTCTTCCTTCATTAAAAGACGGCTTGCTGCCACACCGCTGATTCCCGAACCGAAAACCAGCACCTGTTTTCCTTTTATATCCATCGTATTATACCCCCATCAATGCGATCAGACATAAAATCGCTGTGATAATAGAAAATACCGCAACAACTCTTGTTTCTGACCATCCGCATAATTCAAAATGATGATGAATCGGCGCCATTTTAAAGAACCGCTTTCCTCCGGTCTTTTTAAAATAAGTAACCTGAATGATGACAGACACAACTTCAACAAGATAAATCATTCCTACAATAATAATAAACAATGGCATCTGCATCATATATGCGGTACCCGCTACAAATCCGCCCAGCGCAAGCGAGCCCGTATCACCCATAAATACACTTGCCGGATATACATTGAACAATAAAAATCCCATCAAAGCTCCGACAACCGCACACGTAATCGGTTCAATTCCACTCTTTGTTCCTACTGCCACTACAGTAAAGAACGTTGCCACCAAAACAGTAACGCTGGATGCCAGACCATCCAGACCGTCGGTAAAATTCGTTCCGTTGACCGTTCCCAATACCGCAACAAAAAGAACCGGAATTGCAAAGATTCCAATGTCCCAGTATTTTCCATCGGAAAACGGAATCAGCATCGTAAGCGGTACTTTCGCCACTTTTACAACATAAAATGCGAAAACAGCTGTAACTACAATCTGCAGCGCCATTTTCTGCATCGGGAAGAGACCATCGGAACGTTTCATTACAACTTTCAGATAATCATCTAAAAATCCAATCAGACCAAATCCAACTGTTAAAAACAAAACCGGAATAATCTTAGGATAGTCTTTTACATAAAACAAAGATGTTATAATAACACTTCCTAAAATCATAACACCGCCCATCGTCGGCGTCCCTGCCTTTTTCAGATGAGATTTTACTCCTTCTTCTCTCTCTGTCTGCCCCATCTTTAACTTTCTCAAAAACGGGATAACAACAGGTCCCATAATTACACTCAATACAAATGATATCAAAACCGGAATAACTACATGATTTGCCATAGATCCACCTCTTCATTCTTTTGTTAACTTATTAAGTATACCGCATCGTTTCCTCTTTTTCAATCCCAAGATACGGAAGCACGTTATCATAAATATCTTTTAAAACCGGCGCTGCAATCGTTCCTCCATAGTAGACCCCTTGCGGATCATGTATAATCACCATTCCGATCACCTGTGGCTGATCTGCAGGTGCAAATCCGATAAACGAAGCAATATACCGGTTGGCGCTTCGCGGAAGTGTCTGTGAGGTCGCTGTTTTTCCGCCAATCCGATACCCCTCAATATACGCATTTTTTCCAGACCCCTCCGAAACAACACTTTCCAAAAGCATCCGCATAGTCTCTGAAGTTTCTTCGGACACCACACCTTTCTCCTCTTTATACGAATATGTTTCCAGCGTATTTCCTTTTTTATCTAACATCTCCACGCCAAGATGAGGCGTAACACGCCGGCCTCCGTTGATAATGGAACTGACTGTTGTAAGCATCTGGATCGGTGTGATCTGGAACGACTGTCCAAAGGTCATCGTAGCCAGTTCCACCAGGCCAATGTCTTCTTTTCGATGCATGATCGTTCCGGCCTCCCCCGGCAAATCTACATTGGTCAGATTGAGCAGCCCAAATTGTGAAAAATAATCATAAAATCGTTCCGCCCCCAGACGCAGTCCGATGTCCATAAACACCGGATTACAGGAATTCTGGATTCCCTGCACAAAAGTCTCACTTCCATGTCCACCCACTTTATGACACCGGATCTTCCTATCTTCAACAATCCGATACCCCGGACAGGAAAACGTATCTTCCAGATGAACCACACCTTCTTCCAAACAAGCCGCAGAAGTAATGATCTTAAAAGTCGATCCCGGTTCATAAGTGTCATTGATGCAGCGATTTCTCCACATCTGGTTCAGCAGTTCCTGTTTTTTTTCATCCGAAACCGACTCTTGTCCGCCCTCTTCCGCCGGAAGTTCAAAGGGATCATTCAAATCAAATTCCGGTACGTTGACCATCGCCAGGATTTCCCCATTTTGCGGATTCATCAGTAATACCGAAACCGCTTCTGCCTGTTTTTCTTCCATCACTTTTTCCGCCGCCTGTTCACAAAAAGATTGAATATTATAATCAAGGCTTACCTTCAAAGTATTTCCTGCAACCGGTTCGACCCGATTTTCTGCAATCCCTTCCAGCTCGATTCCTCTGGCATCAGTAACCGTCAGAATTGTTCCGTTGGTTCCCTTTAGAACATCCTCGTATTTCACCTCCAGGCCAATGATTCCCTGATTATCTCCGCCTGTAAATCCCAAAACCTTTGATGCCAGTTCTCCATAGGGATAATAGCGTTTAAAATCCTCATCCACCTTTACTCCTGCAAGGTTATAGTTTCGGATTTTATCTCCGATTTCCTTTTCCACATTCGTCTTCACTTTCTCCATTGAAGACACTTTTTCCACACGTTTCCGCACTGTTTCCTCCGGCAGTTCCAATTCCTCCGCCAAAACCCGAATCACCTTTTCCGGATCTTCAATCTGACTGTGAATCACTGAAATCGTGCAGACTGTTTTATTTGTAGCCAACACAACTCCGTTTCTATCCACAATCTCTCCCCGGGCCGCTTTGATTTCCCGTTCCCGTTCATGCAGCGCCTCTGCACGTTTTTGATAATACTCCGCATCAAACACCATTAAATAGACAAGACGCCCCAAAAGTGCAAAAATAATAATAACTGCCGCACTGAATACGACCAGCATCTTTTTCTTATTATATGTCTTATTCTTCATAGAAAAACCTTACAAAAGATATTTTTATAACATATTATATCTTCTGTAAGGTTATGATTCTTTTTCTCATTATTCTGTACTATTCGCCCAATCATCCAGATCCGGATTATAATTGTCATCAATATAAGAACCGTCATAATTCTCATAGGAGTCTTCATAATTCACGCTAAAATCTACATACTCTTCCGGCTCCTGATTTTCTGTACTCTGCGGTACCGGCATTGTGCCTGAGGGAACATAGCCATCGATTGTCGAAATATTCAAATACGGAAATGCCTGTGACATGATTTTTTGAGACAATTCCAATACATACCTGCTGGTTGCCTGATCCGGCACATTCGGCTCATCAATCACAACATAAACCAATACTTCCGGATTCTCCTGCGGCGCATATCCGATATAAGAAAGCACATGATTTCCATTTCCCCGGGGAAGTTTTTCCGCCGTTCCCGTCTTCGCTCCAATATCATATCCTTCTACCGCAGCCGGTTTACCGGTACCATATTCCATCGTTGCCTTTAGATATGTTTTCAACTGCTTGGAGGTTTCTTCTGAAATTGTTTTTCGAAGAAGCACCGGATCTTTTGTTTCAATTACTTTTCCGTCTTCATCCTTAATCTGTTTCACCGCATGCGGCTCATAATAATAACCGCCATTAATCAATGAACAGAATCCGGCTGCCATCTGCGTCATCGTTACATTAAATCCCTGTCCGAAAGAACAGGTTGCCAGCTCGACTTCATGCATCGTATCTGTTGTATACAGCAGAGCCTCCGTTGCGCCTTCACCGGGCAGATCAATTCCCGTATACTCTCCAAACCCAAAAATATGCTGATACCGGACAAAATTCTCAATTCCGATAACCTCCGCAATATCCATCAATCCAACATTACAGGAATATGCAATCGAATCCTGTACCGATACGGTGCCATGACCTGTCCTCAAATGACAGGCAATATCGCTGTCTCCTACATGTTTTGATCCACCGCAGTAGTACGTTTCTTCTCCATTCAGCGCACCGGTCTCCAGTCCGGCAGCAACAGTGAACGGTTTCATAGTCGATCCCGGTTCAAACGCATCACTGACACAAAAATTCCTCCACAGCCCATTCATTGCATCAAGCTGTTCCTCTTCCGTCATAGCATTCCATTTTTCCTCTGTATAGACAGAAGATAAATCTCTCGGATTATTCAAATCAAAGTTAGGATAGGATGCTTCCGCAAGAATCTCTCCTGTATTCGGATCCATGATGATAACTGCTGTATTTTTACTTCCGGGTTCATCCTCGCGAGTTTCTCCCCTGTGAGCTTCATTGAACTCCAGAATGCATTGTTCTACAATACTTTGTAATGTCACATCAATGGTAGAAACAACCGTATTTCCATTTTTTGCCGCCTTGACTGTCCGCTCCAATGATGCATCATCCGCGAAATATCCATATTCCCGGCCATCGGTACCATTAAGTATATCGTTATACGCGCTTTCGATTCCTACCGCACCCACATTTCCGAATACGGAAAATCCTACCACATCACTTGCCAGTGAATTGTATGGATACGTACGCTTGTAATCCTCTTCCAGCCAGATTCCTTTTACATTTGGATACGTCTTTGTATCCTCTTCTATTTCATCAAATTTCTTTTTTGTCGCATACGTGATTTCCTTTTTCAAAATCTGATACCGACTAGCCGGATATTCCTTGATTACTTCTCTTACTTTTTCTTCCTCTATCCCAAAGCAATCCTTCAGCACCTGAATCGTCGGCTCCACATTTTCCTCGTCAGAAAGCATCACATACACATCCAGAATAACATTATAAACACGTTCGCTGGTTGCCATTTTTGTACCGTTCCGATCCACGATATCCCCGCGCTTAAAAGGAATCTTCCTGCTGTCGTAGGCCTGCTGATTCAATACAATTTTCGTATACTTACTTCCTTTTGACGCATTAATATAAGTAATCCTTCCCACCAAAACAACAAAAGCCAGTATGATTGCCATAAACAGCATTACCAGCTTTTTTTGCATCCTCTTCGGAAATTTTTTTGTTAAAAATTCATATCGGTTTCTTTTTCTTCTTCTAGCCATAACTCAATCCTTAATCGTCCGCTTCATGTGACTTTGCCAGCACTCCATTCTCCGGTATATCGCTATACTGTTTAACGGACTCTTTTACCGGTGCATCATATTCCACAATATTTCCCTGTGCAAAATACACCATTCCCAATTCATTGACAGCCTTCGCACGCACTTCCTCCAGATTCAGTGAATCCTCAGCTGCATGCATCGCAGTATCATTTGCCTCTGTTACCGCAGCTAATTCTTCCTGCAGTGCAGTAATATTTTCTGCTCTGCTTACAATATCTGACTGAAGACGAAGATAACATACGCATACCAGCACTGCAATCACTGCTGCAACTGCCAAAAATCCAGCATATGCCGGATTAATGCTCAATGCACGATTGCGGTTTCTGCGTACCTGACGGCTTGTCCTAGTTTCACGTACCGGTCTTGATTCCGGCATTCTTCGCGGCAGAACCTGTTGTTTTTCCACAGTGCTTCCATACACATACATCTGTCCACGCCCCGACTGTCTGCCCGGTACGGAGTATGTTCTTGTATGTCCCGCTGTTCTATATCCTATATTTCTTCTTGTTGCTGCCATAGTTCTGCCCCTTTCTGCTTCATCAGGCTCTCCCGGTCCTGATAAATCTATTTTATATACTCCTCTGTTCTGTATAAGGTTTCCCAGGCCTTATACACTGTAACTAACACCGCTCAAATATTCTGAGTTTTGCGCTCTTAGAACGGCTGTTTCCTTCCAACTCCGCCTCCCCAGGAAGAATTGGTTTTTTTGTAATCACGTTTCCTTTTGATACATTTCCACAGACACAGACCGGAAAATGACTTGGACAGGTACATGGATTCTCGTTCTTTCGGAACGCACTCTTTACAATTCTGTCCTCCAACGAATGGAATGTAATAATACAGATTCTTCCACCCGGATTCAGCATCTCGATCATCTCATCCAAAGACTCCCGAAGTACCTCTAATTCCCGGTTCAACTCAATCCGAATTGCCTGAAACGTTCTCTTTGACGGGTGTCCCCCGGTCTTTTGAAATTTCATCGGTATTGCACGCCGTATCACTTCATTCAATTGTCCTGTTGTTTCGATCGGGTTCCTTGCTCGTTCCATTACAATATGTTTTGCAATATTTTTTGCAAATTTATCTTCTCCATAGTCCCGAATCACCCGATACAACTCTGTTTCACTATACGTGTTCACAATATCTCTCGCTGTTGTCTGCTGTCTTTGATCCATTCTCATATCTAAAGGTGCATCTGATCGATAAGAGAATCCCCGGTCTGCCGTATCTAATTGATAAGAGGATACGCCCAGATCAAGAATGATCCCATCGACTTTCTCAACCCCTATTTCATGGAGTTTCTGTTTCATATCACAATAATTACTTCGAATAATTGTAACTTTCTCCCCGAAACACTCCAATCGTTTTCCGGCAGCTTCAATCGCCGCCGCATCCTGATCAATTCCAATCAGTCTCCCTGTGTCACCCAAACGGCTGCACACCTGATAAGAATGACCTCCGCCGCCAAGTGTGGCGTCTACATAAATCCCGTCCGGCTTAATCGCCAGACCATCTACTGTTTCTTCTAATAATACTGATGTGTGTTCAAATGCCATATACTTCCTCCATCAACAGCAGTTATACTCCCAAATCATGCTGCTTTTGTTTTTCGTTCTGTCAGATACGGATTCCGATTGCTTCCATACGTTCTGCAATCGCATCCAAATCTTCTTCGCTTACGACACTTCTCTCTTCCCAAAGTGCTTTGTCCCAGATTTCCACACGATCCTGAACTCCCACAAGGACAACGTCCTTTTCAAGATGGGCGGCTTTTCTAAGTGACGCCGGCACATTCACTCTCCCCTGTTTGTCAAATGTACCTTCTGATGCACTTCCAAAGAAATATCTTTTGAAGATTCTGGCATCCTTATTCATACGTGGTAAGGTTTCCAGTTCTGCGACAAACTTGTTCCATTCTTCCTGAGAATAGACAAAAAGACACCCCTCCAGTCCGTTACATATCACGAAACTGTCTCCCAGATCGTCACGTAACTTGGCTGGAATAATCAAACGGCCTTTTTCATCAATGCTGTGATTAAACTCTCCCAGTAACATTTAGAACTCCTTTTACTAAAGTGGCCTCCACATTCTCTCCACTTTATTCCACAATTCACCACTTCCTACCACTTGTCTCCATTATATGCCACCCTCTCCCCCTTTTGCAAGTGTTTTTTCATTTTTTCAATAAAAAAAGAAGATGACATGCAAACAACACATCATCTTCTTATTCTGACACTTCTATATTTAACTAATTGAAATTCCAATAACCGGTTATTACTCTGCAAGATTCTCCATATAGGTATTCAGAGCATCATAATTCACACTCACAGACTCTCTTTCCTGATTAACAGTATATGTATCATACGCTGAATATCCCAGCCATCCTACCAATGCCAGAGCAGCAACAGTTAATACGCACTTCCGAACAACATTCATAATCCGCTGCTTTCTCATTATCTGTTTTCTGTTGGCTTTTTCTTTTTTATAACGATCTACCTTTTCCTGACTCATGGTTCCTACTCCTTCATGTCGTGTTATACTTTCAGGCTTCTTCTGTCTGACCCACAAATTATATCATATTTCTTCTTAAATCACAATAATAATTCCGCCATCATTTGCATACATACTGCTGATTCCCGCTGTATCTAAAATAATACCGGACTTTACTTCTATGCGTTCCAATAACATCCGCTGAACCTCCAGCGCCCGTTCCTTACAGTTGCAGTGGGATATCGCCAGAATCTTCTTCTCAGTATTCTCACTTCCGGACACTACACAATCCACAATTTTTGCAAGAGCCTTCTTCATTCCACGAGCCTGCCCCAACTGACAAATCATCCCCTCCGGAGTGGAACCCATAACCGGCTTGATATTCAAAGCACCTGCAACCAGAGATTTGATTCCCGTCAGACGTCCATTCTTCCGCAAGGTATCCAGATTTTCCAAAACAAAATAGGTATTTTGCCCTTCTATATATGCATCTACTGTCCGTAGAATCTCCTCATATTCCATTCCGGCTTTTTCACACTCATCAATTTTCAAAGCGATCAAAGTCTCGCCTACAGAAGCTGATTTTGAATTGAATACATGAATCTGTTTTTCCCCATATTCTTCCAGATACAAGTTCTTTCCCAATTCTGCACTATTGTAAGAACCACTCAGCTCTGCTGATAAAGTCACCACATAGATTCTGTCAGCATCACAATGATACTTCTTCATATATTCTTCCGGTGACGGGCAGGAAGACTTCGGACAGGTTGATGCTGCCGCAACTTTCATCAAAAATGAGCTTTGATCAAATGTATCATCATCTACGATATGTTCTCCTCCCACTTCCATACTTAATGCCGCAGATTCAAACACTCCGCTGTTCTTCATCTCTTCTGTTAATTCGCCACAACTGTCAACAATAATCTTATAATCCATTGAACTTCCTCCCAGACTCCAATTCGCGTCATGCGCATCTAAGTCATATAGTTTTAAATACTACATAAGACTATACCACACTTTCTGCTATCTGAAAAGTACTTTTTCAATTTTCTCCCTGCAGTTTAATCTTTCTGGAAACTCCCAGTGCAATTCCCATCTCCGTCATCAAAAATACGATCGAGGTTCCACCGTAACTGATAAACGGAAGTGTAATTCCGGTTGTCGGAATCAGATTCGTCACTACCGCAATATTCAAAGTCACCTGCAGCGCAATATGCGCCAGCACTCCAGTTGCAAGAAGAGCGCCATACAAATCCGGTGCATTTCTTGCAATAAACATCAGACGATAGATCATCAGGCCAAACAAGAGCAAAATAACAATTGCGCCGAATACTCCCAACTCTTCACAAACGATCGTCAGAATCATATCATTCTGCACCTCAGGAATCACCCCAAGTTTTTGCGTACTGTTTCCCAATCCTTTTCCGAAAAAACCGCCGGATCCAATGGCATACAGTCCCTGCATCACCTGAAATCCGCCTTCATCCGAATGATTCTCCGGGTCCAGCCATGTTAAGATACGGCCGATTCGGAAATTCTCACTGCTCGTTGCAGTTGCCGCCAATATAGCAACCAATGCCGAAATAATCACACCGCCGCCTATAATTGCTTTTACAAATGGTTTCATCTTCGGATGCACAACAAAATATAATATACAGGTAATCGCCATTACGATAATTGCCGTACTCAAGTTATCTGTCAAAAACATAACGCCGCCGGATGCGATAATTCCAAATGCAAAAATCCGGGCGATAACTTCTTTTGTCTGAATTTTACTTTCCAAGCGGCACAATTCATACGAAATAAAAAGAATCACCGCAATCTTCGTAATCTCCGAAGGCTGAAGAGTCATATTGAACGGCAGCTGAATCCATCTTCTGGCTCCATAAATCGTAACTCCAAGCGGAGTCTGTACCAGAGCCATCATAATCATTGCAAATATATAAAATTCAAAAGAAAATGCTCCATAAAACAGATAATCTACCTTCGATACAATCAGCATCCACCCGAAACTCAGAATTCCGATCACAGCCTGCTTGGAGAAATATGCCATATCATTTCCAAAATCATTTTGCGCGCTATATGCACTGGTACTATAAAGCATTACAAGGCCAAAACACATCAAAAAAATGATAACGAGCAGCAAATCATAATCAAAATAATCTCCATGCACCCAGATCCTTGACCAAAATCCACGATTCTTTTTCTTTTTACTTTGTTGTCTTTGTTGTGTCTGTTTCCGTTGTTCTAACGGCTTTACAGTTCTGCTTTTCATAGAATCTCCCCTACGCTTCTTCTACACTCATTTTGGGATGTACCGGCTTTCCATGTCCAAAAAACCGATCATACCATACAAGAAATACATACACCGTCCAGATTTTCCGGCTGTTATCCGTCTTTTCATTCCGGTTCTTTCCATTTTTATGGTCATCCAACATCTGAATCAATAAATCTGTATTAAAATATTGTTTCGCCGCATCTGTCTGAAACATCTCCTTCACCCGGGTATAATAAGGTTCTTCCCGCAGCCATACCCGAATCGGTATCGGAAAACCAAGTTTCTTCTTTTCAGCAGTCTTACTGCGAATCACTTTTTCTGCCGCTCCACGAAGTGCCACCTTCGTCTTCGGTGCCCGCACCTTGTACTCCAGCGGCAGCGTTTCCGCCAGCTCCAATACCTTCTTGTCCAAAAACGGTACGCGGACTTCCAGAGAATTGGCCATTCCCATCTTGTCCCCTTTCATAAGGATATCATGCACCAGCCACAGATGCAGATCCACATACTGCATTTTCGTTACCGCATCTTTCCCTTTCACACGCTCATACAGCGGTCCTGTCACCTTCTGGATCTCCGGTGTACACCCCTTCTTCAGTATCCGGTTTGCTTCTCTCTCTGTAAAAATATTCGTCGCATTCGCAAAATACCGTTCTTCCAATGTTTTGCCATGACGCATAAGGAATCCACGTCCCTTCATCCCACGTGGCAGACACACCTCCGCAAAAGTTCCCAGCAAACGCCGGATTCCAAGCGGTATTTTATCAAATCTGGTATGCTCCAATGGCTCACAATAAATATTATAGCCTCCAAACAATTCATCAGAACCTTCTCCGGACAACACAACTTTCACCTTCTTCGCCGCCTCTTTACTCAAAAAATATAAGGCAACTGCTGCCGGATCCGCTACCGGCTCGTCCATATAATACTGAATATCCGAAAGATTGTCCCAATATTCCTCCGGAGTGATTACTTTCGCATCATTCTGCATATGAATACTTTCAGCAAATTCTTTGGCATCTTGAATCTCACTGTATTTTCCCTCTTCAAATCCAACTGTAAATGTATGATCCACCTGCCCCAGATATGTCAAATAACTGGAATCCACCCCACTGGACAGATAAGACGCCACTTCCACATCACTGATCTTATGCATTTCCACCGATTCTTTCATCACCGTTTCAATCTCATCCACAACTTCTTCAAAAGATTTCTGACTGTCTCCGGTAAAGTTCGGTTCAAAATAGCGCGTAATCTTCATCTCTCCATTCTGATACACAAAATAATGTCCCGGCTGAAGACAGAATACCCCCTTAAAAAAAGTCTCATTGGTAGGAACAAACTGAAAAGAAAGATAATTTCCAAGAGCCTCTTCACGAAATACCTTGTCAAACTTCGGATGTTCCATAAAGGATTTGATCTCTGAACCGAACATCAACGTTTCATTCATCTGGGCATAATACAAAGGCTTAATCCCAAAAATATCCCTTGCCGCAAACATTTTCTTCTCCTTTGTATCCCAGATTGCAAACGCATACATTCCTCGCAGACGTTCCACCAGACTCTCTCCCCACTCTTCATACCCGTGAATCAGTGTTTCTGAATCTGTATTTGAAACAAAGACATGACCTGCCTCTGTCAATTCCTTCCGCAGTTCCTGATAATTATAAATCTCTCCATTGAAAACCAGCACCTTGGTCCGATCTTCATTGTACAACGGCTGATCCCCAACCTCCGAAAGATCGATGATGCTCAGCCGCCGAAATCCCAACGCTGCATCTTCATCAACGTATGTTCCTTCACTGTCCGGTCCCCGATGAATAATCGTATTCATCATCGCTTTCAATACCTGTTCTCTATTCTCAACTTCTCCAACAAATCCTGCAAATCCACACATTATAAATTACTCCTTCCAGTCAATCCCACTTCTGCTGCTCCCCGCTCTTTACTCATGTAGAATAGAACCTATGATTTTTTTCGTCTTAGGCAGCCAGAACTGTACCAGCGGACCGGTCAGAAAAACCGCCACAATCGTACCTGCACCTACGGTTCCTCCAAGCACAAATCCCAATCCTACAAACACCACATCACATGCCATACGCACCCAGCGAAACTCAATCTTACCAATTTTATCCGATAAAATAATCGCAACCAGATCATTGGGACCTGTTCCCGCATTACTATTAATTACAATGGACATTCCAAGCGCAAGAATCACACATCCCGCAACCACACTGAGACCGCGAACTGCGATTCCTGAATCCCCATTGATATAGCCTCCAAAAATCCATGTAAAAAAATCAATGATGGGACCGCCGCAGACGGCACACACAACAGTTCCCGGTTTCACATATCCCTTGGTTGTCAAAAGCATAAGGACCATCAAAATACAGACTACCGTCATCTGCATCATCCCAACACTCCATCCTGCTCTTCGCGCCAGCCCCTGAGCAAATACGGTAAACGTATCAGTCCCCAGATCTGACAGCAGAAACAACGTCACCCCCAGATGAGCGACCGCCAATCCCACAAATAAAATCACCAATGCTTTTCCCCAGTCCGCCAGACTTCTTTGTGAAGTATCTGCGGCAAACTGCGTACCACCTTTATTCTGTGTTGTTTTTTCTTGTTTATCCTTCATTTCATCCACTCTCTATCCCTTTTCCATTTTCCAGTATACGAAATCATTATAGCTTGTGAATCTTCATTATGCAAATATAAAACGAAAATGTATTTACATTTTTTCCTCCATTTTGTATAATAAATACGTTATCGGGGTGTGGCTCAGTTTGGTTAGAGCGCACGGCTGGGGGCCGTGAGGTCGCAGGTTCGAATCCTGTCACCCCGATTTTTAAATTTCAAAAAATATATTTATGTACTTGCCGGCGAACTTCCGCCGGCTTTTTTCACATCCTTCTGTCTCCTCCGTATTTCCTTCTTATCTGCCGCAGCCACATCCCTGCCGAACATCAAACTCCGGATTGATCGCATAAAAGTTTTTACTATCCAGTTTTTCCTGCACAATTCTAAGGCTTTCACCAAATCTTTGATAATGCACAATTTCCCGTTTTCTCAGGAAACGAATCGGATCACACACTTCCGGATCTTTTACAAGCCGGAGAATATTGTCATAAGTCGTTCTGGCTTTTTGCTCTGCCGCCAGATCTTCATGCAGATCTGTAATCGGATCCCCCTTGGATTGAAAATAAGTTGCAGTCCATGGCGCCCCGCTTGCTGCCTGTGGCCAAAGCGCCAGCGTATGATCCACATAATACTTATCAAAACCTGATTCTTTCAACTCTTCCGGTGTCAGATTTTTAGTCAGCTGATAAACAATCGCACAGATCATCTCCATATGTGCAAGTTCTTTCGCTCATAGAAGATGCATATTATCTACATTAAAATAAGAAGAGATACAATATTTATCCCCGGAACCGCTGGCTCCGGGGAGTGTTTTTTAGAATAACTGGAATCTGTCAAGTGCTACACCAAACACTCCGGCATAACCATCCTGTCCATTTCCTGTTTCGTTGTCAAACTGCCAAGGGTAATAGTTTCCGCCAATAGGTGCGCCTCTGTACTGTGCCTTCTGGTAGCCATACTTTACAACAACATCCTCCGGAGTGTCGTAATAAACCTCTACGGCATCGATCACAGCTCCCGGATATCCTGCATATCCATTGTTTACATCATTCCAGTTGCATCCTGTCACATAAGGCAACCAGCCGACACCTTTTACATGAACACGGTATTTAACGGAACCTTTATTTACCTTGATTGCAATCCCAGCAATTGTACGTCCCGGAAGTCCTGCAAAGTCTTCCAGATTATTCACAAATGGTAAGATTGTTCCATCTGTAAGCATGACTCCGTATGTAAACACAATTCCAGCATCGCCGGATGGCTGCGTTGAATTTGGAGCTACCGGCGCATATGACGGTGCGCTTACATTTCCGTTCATGTATTCTTTAATTCTTTTAATAAAATACTGCTTTGTAGCATAATCACCGCCATGAATCTCTACTGATCTATGAGGGCATGCTGTTGCGTACACCTCTTTATGCAAGCGGATTGTATCTGCATTCGGTTCAATGCCATACTGCTTACACTTTTGTGCTGCGAGTTTCAATGCATTTTCCTCATTCTTTTTAAACGTTTCCAGATTCCCCATACTCTGGCAGGTTTCAATTCCCAGATAATTCGTGTTCCCGTCCGTATCTCCGCAGTGCCATGCACAATTTACGTCATCCTCAGCCTGTAAGATTCCATCATCACACACATAGTAATGAGCAAATCCATTTTCTAATGTATGTGTTTGCAACCATCTTTTATAAAACTCTGTGTTTGCATTTTGACTGTCTGCCCCATTATGTATAAAGATTCCTCTTGGATTGTATCCTCTTCTTCCTGCTACTCCACCACAAATACTCATAATTTTCTCCTCTCTCCGGCATTTGCACCGGTGCAAAAAAGAGGACGATCACTCGCCCTCTACATCTCCATCTTTATTCACTGCTTTATCTGCTACTTCTAAACCCTTAACCAAAATAATCGGTACGTTAAATTCTGCCTCCACAAAATTTTCCAATATTGATCTGATTTCGTTTATAAGCAAACTTGCCAGTACAAACCATCCCAGCAGTGTAGTAATTCCTAGATCGATTCCGATTGTAGCTCCTATTTCTGTGAACACTGCCGATGCTCCAAAAGCTACCATAATCATAAGCCAGTATCCCAGTTTTTTCAGAACGCCTTTCCAGCCTTTCATGGAGTTTTCTTTGTTTGCCAGTCTGCTTTTCATCCATCCAGTCAGCCAGTCTGCTATATTAAGCAGCAAAAACGCAGCAAATAAAATCCAGTGCTCTCCTAGTATGTAAGACAGCACCGCCACAATCGCTCCAGCAATCGCATTATATCCATCTATAATTGCTTCTGCATAATTCATTTTCATATTCCTCACTCTCTTTCATTGTAGTTTGTATCGTTTTTTGCATAAAAATAAGACCTTTTACGGTCTTGCTCTGATTTCCATATTTCCACCTCAATCTATACAATTATTGCCAGTAAATTCAAATTCTGCCCGGTACAGATGTCTGCACTTCGCTACTGGTTTTTCATGGTCAGTCCGAGTAATGTACTGGCCATCTACTTTAAATGTTAATTTTTTCATTTTCGTGCTCCTTTTTCGGAAGTCCTTAATTAAATAGCAAAATAGATGGTAATATAACTGCAGCTCAAAGTTATGTAAATATAATGGGGGACAGCTACGTCAAAAAGGTTGGCAATAAAGTATCTTTGCAAATCGTAGCACAATCCAGTTCCACATTCGCAAGTGGAACAAAATATCACATTGCAGATATTCCGGCAGAGTTTAGACCGAAACGCCGAGAACTAACCGCAGCGTTTGCAAATACAAGCTCCACCACAGGATATGGTGTCGCTTATATGGAAGTGGATACCGCTGGTGCAATAAATGTGCAATTTGCTACGCAAGCAAAAAACTTATTCGGACATCTGGAATACTATGTGTAATTATTGTAGCTCAACTTCCATGTCCCACTCTAATTTACACGTGTTTTTGGCTTGGCTTTTCGCAAATTGCACATTGGCACCGACAGAATCTCCTCTTTTCGTTATCGTTGCCGTACCGAGAATCATGAGTGAGCCTCCGCCACTAGAACAACGGAAATTATATTCGACAACACGTTTTATCGACAATCCTAAAATAGTATGGATAGGCAACAGATTTTGAATTGTACCTTGGTAAAAGCCAGCAAACGTAAGCCCGTCTAACTCACCTGTCCACGTGCCATGTACGATAGCACGTTTTTGATTACCGAAAGTATATTTTTCTACGCTGTACGTATATCCATCTGCCGTTTTTGTGGTCTCTTCCACTAGCATTTTGCTATTTAAATCAGTAATCTTTTCCTCTAAAACTTTTCCTTGTCGTGCATCTAGCACTTTTCCTTCTACTGTCGTAACTAAGTCATTTGCCACTTCCGCAAATGCTCCACCCTTCAAATCTTTAAACCATTTTGCGATTTTTCCAATTATTATCGACATTGTTTCCCCGGTTTTAACATTCTCCCTTATTTCGCTCTCTTCAAATTCTACAGTTGTGCTCCCCGCATTTCCTGTTTTATCTATTTTGTCTGTATTTATTTTATTTATCTTTTCGTTTTGTTCGTTTAACAGCTTTGTTCTTTCTTCTATTTCATTATTTAGTCCTGTCTGTATCTTTCCTTGGCTTGCAAGCAATTGTTCAATTAACGTTTGCTCTTTTTCTTCTGCTGCATCTCCAAATTCAACGGAATTTTCGCAATAGCAATTAGTATTAAATGTGACAAGTGTCTTTGTATCGTCTACAATTCTTATCTGTATGGCATTATTCCCGACAGAAAATAAATCAGAAGTCGGCTCGAGTGTGATTCTGTTTCCTACAACATCGCACAATTTCTTTTTTGTTTTGCCGGATGCGCCGGTGATATATGCTGTTGCAGATGCTGTTTTCGGTATTTGAAAGTCTGTTATGTTAAATACAAGTGGAATCATATTGGTTCCTTTGGTAACTTCTATCTTTTCCATAATGCCTTTTCTTGTTACCGGTATATCTCTAATTATTGCATTCAATCTTTTTTCCTCTCTTTCTACTACAAGGGCACGAACCTTGTTATATAGACACTTCCTGTATCAGCTCCACTATATCTAAGGATGCAATCCCACGGATAATCGTAATACGCTCCTATACTTCCTTCGTTACCGGTTTGGTCTCCCGGAGTTCCTCCTACTATTCCACCGAATTCATTAGAGTGGAATCCCGCAAGTTGTCCATTACCGATGTAAAGCTCCACGTGATTCGCATGATTTAAGCATATATCTCCTCTTTGCTTTGGAGTAGATACCGGAAGTTGCTGCCAGCCTCTCGCGCAGAGCTCGCTTGCCATATTCCCGGTATAAGTAGCTCCGCCAATGTCAAACCCTCCTCCATCTCTTAAAGACACGAGTATCGAGCTTGCGCAATCATAATCAGGTCCCCATCGATTCGCCTGGTCATATCCGTGTGTATCATCATTACACAGATTAATCATATAGTTCACTGCTGCTTCTAAGCTAGCCATCAGAACGCCCCCTCTTTCGAACTACCACCGGTTAATATTCCATTAACAAAGGTCATGTATGTTCCGTCAGAAAACTCCACTCTTCCAGATTTAGATGCAATTCCATTCGCATATACTGTAGCGTCTAAGCTCACTCTATCATTCAAGATCCTCATCAACACTCTTCCTTCAGATGCATCGCCAATCTCGCCTCCGCTTCTAAATACTACAGCTCCAGCTCCGGAATCAATAAATATAGGCTGTGTTCCATCAAGTTTTGAAAACTTAATAGTACCATCTTTCAGCTCAATTCTCTTATTCCATCCGCCAGTGCCCGCGCAAACATAACTTCCCTTAGCATAGATTCCGTTATTATCCATGCGAACAATCTCATTTCCATTCTCATCTACAACTTTAGCAAGTCCGTTTCCATTTCCTTGTCCTCCAAGAATTAATGTTCCTCCGTGTATCCTGTCCGCAAGCATCGTTCCTGCTGTGATAAAATCTGCGAAGAATCCTTGTCCAGTTCCGAATGTAGTCCAGTTCCATCCTTTCCCATCTGCAGTACGCTCTCCGGCAATCTGGAATCCCATTGTTCCAAGTGCCATCGCTCCAAAAGTTGGTGAGTCTGGGTCTAAATCCTCAAACAACATCGCACGTACATTTTGCTTTTTAGCAATAGACGACTGCGCGCGCATCTGCGTTTTTACCCCGTCTAATAGTCCAGATACAAGAGATGCTTTCACGGATCCATCTCCACGGATAGCAGATTCAACTCTGTTTATCATGTTAGATACGTCTTGCAGATAATTCTTTTGGAAATCTCCAAGCACAACAAATACAACTTTTTTCTGTATACTGTCATATTCCAATTGGATAACCCTCGCATCCGTAACAATACCAATGTTATTGTTCTTGCAGTGTATTGTATCTCCCAAGCTAACAGTTTCTAGTACGCCATAATCTTTGTACTGCTCAGTATTTTGCAAAAGAACCATGTCTGCATTAATTGTGACTTTCGGCTTATCAATTCCGTTTTTAAACTGCTCTTCGCATCGTTCTTTCAACACTCTATCCAAATCGGCTTGTGTAGAGCAAACAGTTAATCCCTCCGGATCTTCGTTTTCTTCCATATCTTCCAGCAACTTCACATCTTCAAATTCCAATATTCCAACTTTTACAGTGGGATATTTTCCAATCACTGGACTGTCAAAATATGTTTGTGTAGGCTTACGCCCATTAAATGCTTTTGGATATATTCTAGTAACAACTCCGCTTGTATCTACCTCTTCCATCAAGCCGTCTGTCGGGATGTTCTTTCCGTATCTTAGCTCTACTCCATTATCAGAGCCGATTTTACGATTAATTATGACAGTATAATTATCATATATAACCTCACCGCCCCAGCGATTAATAAAGCTATTGTCTTGGTCACCGTTGATTGCTGCAAGCAAATTCATGTACTCATAATAGGCGGTAGATACATCCTGGATATCAGAACGTCCACTATACTTTTTATTTGGAGCACACATTATCTCTAGCGCCTGCTGCCCGTTTTTCTCAGTAGGTCGTACGTCCTCTAAAAAGCAGTCATTCTTTGCATCAAAAAAAATCGGCTCAAGAATTGCGCTAACTCCAGAATCCGACTTCTCTTTTCGTTTTATGCGAAATAATTGATCTCCGTTAAAAGATGGCATTTTTACCACATTTTCCTCTACAATATATTTCCATCTTCCAACCGCATCAATTGGATGTTCAATTTCCGCGTACCATGAACCATTCATTTCAACGTGTGTAATTGCAGATTCTGGTATCAATGTAATATCACCATTTTTCTTATAATCTGTATTGCTTGCTATGTATACTTGTATCATTACAAGCACCTCCAATTTGGAATAATTTTCACATCAAATCCACCAGTTGCAGTAACAGAGAGATCTCCTTCCGTAAGATATAAACTCTCGTAATCGCCGGTAATTGCTGTGTTGTTCATCGTTCCATCTTCTCTGTACGCAATCATCAATTCCGTATCAATTGTAAGATTCTGGCCAACATTTGCTTTTACTGTTTTCCCGTTTACAGAAATAGTGCAAATGCCCTCTCCTTTTATTTTATAAATCGGCTTACTCATAAGGTATGGATTTTTGTTTATTTCGGAAATATCATACTCATTCATTCCGTTAATTAAATACTTTAACCCGTCAACGGTTTTTATCATGGCTCTAAATACTCCGATTCGTTCCGTTGGCCTTTGCATTTCACCAATATCTATATAAGCTACTTTATAAAACCATCCAGCATCGTCCGACAAAATCATTCTGCAATTTTCTGCAGATAACCATTTTTTTATTCGATCAAATCGATCATGAAACTCTTCTGCTTTTCCAATGTAATTAAATTCAATTGCAAATTCAGTTGGTTCATATTCTCCAGTAGTTTCAATTAATGCCCCGTCTCTTCCAGGAATGATAATTTCGTTTCTTCTTTTTTTTGCAACCGGAATATTAGGTCTCTCCTTAGCATAAACGCTCAAGCTCGATCCTAAAATTCCATTTATTTCCACATCAACAAACATACAATTACCGTCCCTTCAAAGCATTAATTTGACTTGATTTCACAGCCATTTTTTTCAATACCATATCTGTTAGGATTTCTCCGACTTTTCTGTCTCCGATATAAATGTTGTTCTCCGCAACTAAATTAAGCTCTGCTAATGCTTCTTTTATCGCTCCAACAAGTACACCATTGTTCGCCATATTTTCTTCTCGGATATAATCTTTAAGTAAGTGGATTGGAAGAACCGCTTCTTTTCCAGCCTCTCCACCTGCCATCAGCGAATTTCCGTTCAATCCAAATACGGTTGGCCTGTTTAGGATACCACCTTTTGCATACCAATCAACGGAAAAATGCGGAACCCTTAACGGTTTTAGTGAAAAGCCACCTTCGATATTAAAATGTGGCAGCTTGATTTCCGGAAGTTTCCATTCAAAATCAAATATTTTCTTTATCTTATCAACACAGCCCTGGAAAAAATCAACGATGCCTTTCCATATCCTGTTCACTCCGTCCCGGAATTCCTCACAGTTATTGTAAGCATAAATAAATGCTCCAATCAAAATTCCTATTGCTGTAATTATCGCACCTATCGGATGCGCAGCCATTATTCCCCACAATCCCTCCATTGAATTACTTACAAAAGTACACGCATTTGGTATTCCTGTTGTAAATAATGCGATAAGCAATTTTGCAAAACCTATAATTCCAGAAATTCCACTTGCTGCCGCTCCGAACACAAGTAATAATGGTCCAATTGCAGCAATTACAAGTCCTATCTTTACAATCAAATTCTTTTGGTCATCATCAAGGCTTTGATACCAATTCGATACCTGTTCTATTTTTTGACTTAACATTTCCATCATTGGCGCTAGTGTTTCAAATATAGATCCTGCTAAATCTTCACCGGCAAGTTTTAGGTCATTTGTTGCAACTTTCATTTTGTCCCAAGGATCTAAAGTTTCTTCATACGTCTGGTTAACCAAATCTCCGTAATTTAACATACTATCGCTCAGTTCGTCTAAAGAGAATCTTCCGTCTCTAATAGCACTAACCATTTCTACAGCACCTTTTGTCCCGAAAATTTCAGACGCCTTATTAATTGCTTCTGTTTCAGTCGTTGCATTTTTAATAGATTCAATAACCGTTTCAAGTGCCTCGCTCGCAGGTATTCCCTCTTTTGCCATGTTGGAAATAGATTTTTTAAGTCCTGTCATAGCCGTGGAAGTATCGACACCATTCTGCTCAAACATTGCAAGCATATTAATAGATTCCTCTACAGAAAATCCAAGTTCTTTAAATGTCGCACTGTTAGAACTAACAAGTCCCATCAATGTATCTGTTGCAATTCCAGTCTCCTGTGATCTTGCAGTAAAGATTCCAAGAATGTCACCTGTATAGCTTGTGTCAACCCTGAACTGAGTCATGATTTTATCCACTGTGCCAATAGAATTATTTAAGTCCACCCCATTAATTTCCGAGAACTCAATAAACTTACGACTTAAATCCTCTAGTTCATCTCCAGTCGAGCCAAAACGTGTATTTACCTCTCCGATTGCGACACCAACAACTGCCATATCCACTGGCATACTTCCAAATACTTCGTCTGCTACATCATTCAAGTTTTGCAACGCATCTCCTGTTGCTCCAGTCTTTGTAATAATGGTATCGTATCCCTCATCCAATTCCATAGCAGACTTAATCGCAAGTCCTCCGACAGCTGCTATAGGCGCTGTTACTTTTGTAGATAACGACTTTCCAGCTTTTGTTAACTTTTCTCCTACAGCATCAACCTTTTTTGCATAATCCTCTAATTCTGTTCCGCCATGTTTTAGCTGTTCATTAACCTCTTCAAGTCCTTTTTTATAGTTATTAAGATATGTCTTTGCGGTATTCAGCTGATTCATTTTACTTTGAATAGCTTTTTCGTCACGATTTTCTGCATTTTCAAGGTCCTCTAACTGTTTTTCAAGTATCTTAACCTTGTCTGCATAATCTTTCGTTTGTTCCGCAAGATATTTCTGCCGGTCTTTCAATTTGTCTGCTGACTTTGTATTCTTATCCCATTGGGATTGTGCTAGTTTAAAAGCCGATCTGTTCTCTTGTACCGATGCATTTATTTCTTTTAACGACTTCTGAAAGTCAACCGAACCATCCGCCTTAAAAACAAGACCAACCCTTTTTAATTCATCCGCCAAATACTGTTCGCCTCCTGTTCTTTTCGTTCTTTGAATATTCTATAGCATTCATCAAAAAAAATAGGAGATGAATGATAGAATTCTTCTTCACTCATCCCCATTTCTCTTGCGCACACCATGTAGAGTGCCCAGTCGATATCTAATGGAACGTCTTCTTCATATTCTTCTTCGCCATCTCTTTTTTTTTATATTTTTCAAGCTGCTTTTCAAAAATATTCACTATATTTTGTACTTCATCCATATCTGGAGGCACTAAGCTCATTGCCTCATCAACCGTCACTTGTTTACCATTAGAACGCAGAATCGCATAGATCATTTTCGATGACGCTTTCATGTATTCCATGTTTGTCGGCTTTTGTCCGGCTTTTTTCTTCCTATTAATTCTATCAACGATCTTATCCGCTCCAGAATCGATAAGATAATACATCGTTCCAAAGTTAAACGTTGCCTCAAGCCTTGTCCCGTCAAGAAGGTTAATATAATTTTCCATCAGGCATCTTCCTTTCTGCTCTTACTCGCTTGCTTTTGGTTCTTCTCGCACACTAGCCATAGCCATTGCGTTCATTGTTGTTAAGTCTGAATCTTTAAGGATTGGTTTTGCAAAAAACTTCTCCTCTGTTACTCCGGCCGGAAATTTTTTCGAAGATGTATCTACAACAAGGCACTTTCCACCATCCGGCTCGAACGCATAAGCGTTAATTGTAATTGTGTCATTCATTTCTGCGGATTTATCTTCTCTTGTAGAAACCTCGTCCGAGTTCTCAGCGAGTTTACATTTCGGATACCACTCGAAGCGAACCTTTCCACCTTTTAACTTAACAACTTTACCATAAGCGAAATATGGCCTTGTTCCATTTCCACCTTTAATAATGGATCCATTTTCTCCTACCTTGTCTCCACGCATTTTCGCAAGCGTATCAACGTCAAATGCTACAACTTCAACCTCGATCTGCGTTGCCCCGGAAGTGGTTTCAGAATCATACACTTCACCAGACGCATATACATCAGTTGTCTCGGAATTCTCGGAAACTTTCACAGACTTAACAACAGAAGTTTTTTCAACTTCTTCGTCAAATGTCTCGCTCCATTCCCCGTCCAAACCTTTGTTAAAACAAATATACTGTGATCCAACCGTCTCTTTGCGTGGCGGTCTCTTTGCTGTAATAGCCATTTCTTTTCCTCCTAACCAAATAATGCTTTTTGCATTTTCTTGTAATACTTATCTGCGTTCCTCTCAAATGTTGGTTTCATGTGCGGACGCGCGCTCATCTTGCTAGTTCCACGTTCGACCATCGGACCATAATATTTCCCCCATCCTACTTCTACGTCCTGTCCATTTCTTTTTGTACTTATAGTATCAAGCAAATGGGTATATCCAGTTCCGGCTCTTCGTGGTTGTGGAAGTGCGCGAACATCTCTCACTAATTCATCCGCCCCAACTTCAAGAGCGCTCATTATGCTTTCAATATCAGCTTTGCTTATATATTTCTCCATCAGATGTGAAAAATCATCGAACCCTTCAAAATTCGTATCCATCAATATACTTCCTCAATGTCTTCGGTTACTTCAATAGCAAAATATGTGTGCCAAGTTTTGGAAAACAACGGGTCATTCTCGATATACTCATGCGAATACATCGGTCTGATTCCATGTTCTCTTAAAACCTGTCTGAGTTCTAAGAACTTAGAATGCTGTGGAGTTTCCGCAAAAAATGATATCTGATATGTTGCTTTGTTTTCGTAACCCTCGTCTGATGCGTGCACATCTTCCTCGAGATATTTCCAGTAAACAATGAGTGGATAGTTACCCGCGTTTTTCTGAGCAACAATCCCCTCGTTCACTGGAATGTTCAAGCTGTGCAAAATTGCACTAAGTTCTTCTTTTTTCATGCTCTTTTCAACTCCTTGTCGGGTCTGATCAGCGTCAATTCGGTCTCCGGGAATCCCATTTTGTCGCGAACGTGTGTAGCATTGTATACTTGGTGGATGTTCCCATCAATCTCGCAAGCACACATGGAATCAATCCCCTTGTACTGTGGAATTCTAATTTTCATCGTAATTTCTTTCTTCCCCTGTTCAAATTCATATCTGAGTCGGTCATACACAGAAAGTTCACGATACCAAAAGAGCATTCCTGTATCAGCCAGTTTTTTCTGTGGGAAGTCCGTAGTAGTATCTTCCTCAATTCGTAGGAGCTTGAAAGCACCATCTGTATATTCCGGTAATTCAATCATTTTCTCTCAGCTCCCATCTGCCAAGAAAGAATTAGAGGACCGTAGTTTTCTTCAAACTCATTAACCTTGTGGTGGTAAGCATAATAGACATAATTTTTAAGCAGCATCTTAAATGTCACGTCATTCTCTTCATCCACAATCGGGTTTAAGAATTTAAGCCTCGCTTCTCCCTCTTTCAAGTAATTCAATATTCCTTCGTTTGGAAAGTAAGGAGGAATCTGGAACTCCTCCCTAACTTCCGTAATCATAGTTTCTAACATGATTTACCTCTTTCTTAGAGTTAATCAAGCACCAACTCCGCCAGCTGTAACCTGTGTTACTGGAAGAACATACTCTTCAAGTTTTGTAACATCGAATACAACAGCACAGTTGTCATCGATAGCAGAACCATTTGCATAGCATTTTCCGATAATCAAATCTGCATCTTCCATAGCTTTTGTCTGATCATACTCTGTAAAGCGAACGTTTGTTGCTCCCATTGTGTAAACGCCCTTAATTGTAAAGATAGCTTTTCCCTGTGGGCAGTTTGGTGTAACGTGCTTGTTGATTGGCATGAATGAAGTGTTTTTATATCCCCCAACTAACGCCTCTCCGTAAAGCGCTGGGTCAACATACTGTGCCTCATCAAGTGGGTTACAGATAAGCTCCAATTCAGAAACTACACGTTTTCCGCTATTAGAAAGTGTTTTTCTTACATCGAACAATCCCTTTGGAGAGAATTTCTTAACTGTATTGATAACTGTTTTAGCCGTTGCTGTTCCTGTGCTTGTAAACTGGTCAAGTTTGTACATGATACCAACTGGGCCTGTTTTCCCGTTTCCTTCCAAGTATCCTTTTTCTAATCCGTCCTGCATAGATTCGGCAAGGATTGCTGTAAAGTATTTGTCTACGAATGGGAATGCCAACTCTCTAATAGCCTTTGGAATTACCAAGTAAACAGAAAGTTTGTGCTGTTCAAAGTTAATTCCTTTGAGTGTTGCGCTCAATTCTCCTGTAATATTTGCTGTAAGGTCTCCCCATACTGCTGCGCCAGAGTGTGTTCCAACTACCCATTTCTTAACATCTGCTGGTGCAAAGTCCACAAGACTCAAAAGGTCGCTTGCTTTTCTTACATCATCCAATGTTCTGTCAACGATAGATGTTGGAATAATGTCAATCTGCGAAGCTGTAATCGCCTGTTTCACATCTTTCAATTTCTCATAGAAACTTGTCTCTTCTTTAGACAGAACTCTGAGATTAAGAGATTTTCTGTAATCCTCATCAGCAGCAGCTTTTGCATTCTGTTCTGTAAGTTCCTCAATCATTTTTTCGTATTTTACGCTGAGCATTTTGTCCATTGCTTCATAAATAGCCTCAGACTTGTTTTCTGCAGCCTCAAGTGACTGTACGATTTCTTTCTGCATATCTGCATCTAAGTTAAATTTCATTCTTATTTACCTCCATTAAAAAAAGAATCCCATGCGGATTCCTTGATTGATTCTTTGTGTTTCTGTGGCTCTGCCACTTTCATTTTTCCGACAATCAAATCAGCTAGCTGTTCGATGTCGATTTCTTTTGTTACTTCTTTTTCAACGATTTTTGGTTCTGCCATCAGTTTGTTCCTAATCGTGTTGAAAGCTGACTGGTTGATTCCATTTGACTCTTCATCAATTCCAATAACTGTAGCGAATCCCATGTCTACACATTCCTGTGCGGTCAACCATGTTTCGTCATTAAGAAGCTGTTTCAACTCTTCCTCGGAAATGTTTACCTTGCTCATGTAAGCATTCACAGAAGCCTGTGCGATTTTGTCCAAGTCTTCCGCTTGTTTACGGAAATCGTCTGCGTTACCGCTCGCCCATGTCCAAGGATTGTGAATCATCAAAAGTGACGCTTCGTTTACAATTCTGACATCGCCAGCCATGAAAATCACAGATGCTGCGGAACAAGCAAAGCCATCGCAGATTGTAACGATTTCTGCTTTACTATTCTTCAATGTGTTGTAAATTGCCAATCCCTCAGAAACGTCACCACCGTAGGAATTGATGTGCACCTTGATAGTCTCAACATCTAACTCTTGAAGTTCTTTTACGATTCCGTAAGCATCACGGTCTTTTTCATCCCAAGGCCACGTTGTAATATCCCCAAAGATATACAAGTCAGCTTCTTTTTCACTTGAATAAAGTGAGTAGAATTTCTTTTCCATGCTCTCTCCTCCTTTCCGCAAGATTTGCTATTTAACGCATAGTTGCGAGTACTATCAAACCATCATTTTTGATAAATACCATTTCTTCATGCTTTTTTCACACTCTATTTGTTGCTCTAGCATTTCTATAGCATCGTCTATTAATGTGATTTGCTCAACTACATAATTTTGTTGCTTCTCGGATTCGTGCCAATCAATTACGAAGTTTTTCAGCGTGTCGAATTGCAGGTTTATTGTTGTTCTATTTCGTCTCAGAAACTCTGGGAATGCTCTACTAATAGCAATATATAAATATTCGCTATTAACTTTCTCTTTTGCTTCAAATACGGCAAACCTTGAATCAATTTCTCCGTCTTTGTCAATTCGTCCAACAAATTCATCTACTGCGCTCAACTTAATATAGCAAGTTCCAGCCCTATATTCTTTCCCAGAGATTGCACGTTCTACATTGCATATATCGTTAATATTGATTTTTTTACAAGTCATGTCCATAAATCCATCAGCTCCATTTGTTCATATCCTCTCTTTACGCTTTGCGTGTGTTTTTTTCTTAGTACTTCCTTGTGTGCTTCTACAACTTTCATGTCTTCGCTATCTCCGCATAAATCGGAAAGCATTTTGAAAATTTCATCTTTTATACGAGTTTCCTCTCTGTCTATTTCTTTTAGATTCCTTAAAATTTCAGATGCATCTGGAAGCGGTTCTTCTACAAACGTGTCCACGTATCTAGGGATGTTTAAATTGAAATCGTTTCTCTCTACTTCTGAATATGTAGCCACGTGAGAAAACCTTTCTATATCCGCTCGTTTGTTATACGCATCGAGAACATTCTTTATTTGCTCTTCCGTCATGTTGTTCTGCGATGCGTTCTTTATAAATTCTTTGCTACTATCTACAAACAAAATATTTTCGGAATTTCTTTGCAAAACCAAAATACACACTGGTATGCTCGTATTCAAAAACAGCTTATCAGGAAGTCCAATTACAGCGTTAATTAGATTCTCTTTTATCAACCATTCCCTTATTTTCCCCTCACCAGCTCCACGAAAAAGAACTCCGTGAGGAAGCACGGCAATCAGTCGACCGCCGTCTTTTAAATGCTCAATTCCTCTAAGGATAAAGCCGTAGTCAGCTTTGCTTGTCGGAACTATATGCCCCATAATCGGCATTTCTTTAGCCTCTGGAAATTTCATCGAATAGGGGGGTTCATTATCACATTGTCTACTAAAGTGGCTTGCAGTGGCTCAGATACACTTGGCACGCTTACATCTCCGTCTTTAGTCAACACATACGTCTCATCAACTGCATTCCTTAAACAGTCCGCCCTACTTATCGTTCCTTCGATCCCATTTACGCAAGCATCTAATAACGCAAACGGAATTGTTCTTTCTGAAAATTCTTGCTCGTTCACTTTTATTCCATGTTCCTTTACTGCGAACTTACTTAAAGCCCCAGTTCCAGAACACATATCTAAACAAGTCCCATCAACCATTAGCCCAGACACGATAGAACACACACAATCTGGTGTGAAGTCCTGTTTTAAGTTCTTCCTGTCTCCCTGTTCTTCTTGAAACATATCTCTTATATCGCAAGAAATATCTTGTTTAATTTGCATAATTATATTTCTAGCGTTTTCGGATAACAAGGCTTTCATAATTTCATCTGGGAGCCTGAACGGTTCCGCAACTCCAAAAAATTCTTGTAATGTCATTTTCTATGCCTCCACCGCCTAAATCATTGGTGTAGTTCTTCGTGATCACTCGTTCTTTTCCGAAATCATCATTTAATGCTTCATATCCGATTGCTTCACGGATTTCATCAAAGCTAAATCCGATTGCTCTCAGCTTATCGAGGTTTCCTGCGGATTCTACCAAATCACGATGTTTAAACTTCGTAAGATCAATCCAAATCTTCTCGCCTTTTAAGTAATCTTCTTTGCCTACAAGGATTGCGTTGAGCGAATCTTGAATAAGTTCCACGATCCAAGATACCGCATAAGTGATAAACTCGTTTGTACTGTCAGCCTTTTCCGTAATCTCTCCGAGGAATACGCTCTTTGGAATATCAAATGCAAATGCACACTCTTCGAAGATTTCACGAGACATTTTCACGATGTCCTCAGATGTTACTGCTGCATCAATTGCTATCTTGTCAAGGCTCATTCCATTGTTGAGCTGGATAACTTCAATCTTGTTAGACTCCAACATCGTCTTAATGTTATTTTTGAACTCATCCATTGTGAGTTTCCGTTCTGTACCATCTGGGTTAAGCGTCCTGATCACTGGCATTTGTCCCGCTATCGTAAATGAAAACTTCGGTGTGCTGTTCAAACGAATAGCGTTTTCCATCGCACTTACTACATCGTCATGGATTGACATAACTGTTTTCATAAATGCGTAGATTTTTTTGTTCTTAGCTTTCAAATGGATAACTTGGTCGGAAGTAAACTGCTTGTTCAGTTGCATCGTTTCTCCGTTTGCAGAAATTACAACATTCCGATAAATACGATTCCTTGTGACGGAATTATCCGTGTCAAATGAATCTGCTAAATAAAAGCGGTTTCCGATGATGCAAATCACTGCCTCGGATTCTTTCAACAACTTTTGAACTACCTCAATCCAAAAGTCTGTCGCTGTTTCGTTTAGGTTCGGGCGAACATTTAGGAGCCAGTACAGGTCGTCTTTCTTCCTACCATCTTCACCTTGCACCACAAATTCACTTTTTGCGATTGCATGGGAAATCATTCCGATAGCTTTTTCAATTGCCATCTGAGTGATTTTCATTTTCTTGATGTCCACGGAGATTAAATCAAGGATTGATTGCATTTCCCCGCTTTTCTTCTGGGTTAAAAAATTAAACATACATAACTACCTCGTCTAATAGGTCTTTGGAGTACATAGCCACTAGGAAAGCCATGAATCCATCGTTTTTTCTTAATTTAGGTTCTATTTTTTGGTATTGCTTGTTGCCAAATTTGTCCGTAACAACTTGCGTGTTGTTGGTGTACCATCGCATGATCGCAGACGGGCCATACACGATTTTTCCCTCAGCAAATAGCTTTTCTATCTCTGGGGCAATGATTCCGCAAACGCTCGCTATCTTACGGATAAGTCGGAGTTTTCCAAAAGGATTTTGGCGATTCTCTTCTTCGATTCCGTACTTAGCAAATTCTTGCTTGAATAAGTTGTAGCGGTATGTGTCCATTGTGATTTTCTGAACATCGTATTCGTTCATTCTTTCAATGCACCACTGCACAATCATATCCGGTGGAATTACTGGGGCATCTACAATCTCGTAATCTTGGAACTCTGGTTGTCCAAAATTCTGCTCCAGGGGAAACTTAATAGATGCAAGGAACGGAGAGCGTGAGCATATCCAAGTGTGCTGAATCCATATATACTCACCATCTTTTTGTGTGAGTACGCCAGCACTTGCAAAGTCTCGAACATCTGCGTAATCAATTCCGATGACCGCAAGTCGGTTCGAAGTATTTGGTACTTCCCTGGGAACCTTGTGTTTAGTATCAGAATAGCAACATCGCAATATATTCTCCCAAGATGTTACTGTCTGCTCTTCATTTCTTGCCGGAAGGTTCATTCTCTTGGTCATGAACTCAGGACGCTTACTTCCAAGTTTCTGCATTTCTAAATAATCTTGCAGAATCTGATGTTCCAAGATTGGCATGAACTCCATCGAAGGGTTCGCTTTGTGCCATGCCTCTCGTGTATCAACCTCTGATTCTTTATCTAGCTTGCAGATAAACGGAAAATATCCAAGTGGATTGTCACCAGTCTCAAGAATTTCCGTCATCATGTCGAGCAGTTCATCAAGAGGGCCTTCACGAACGTAGCCGTTTGTTGTGATGATAAATTCTCGTGGGTGGCGAACCTTTCCGAGAGCAGACTCGAATACGTTAATCTGTTCGTAATTCTCATACGCATGGATTTCGTTGAAGATTAAACAGCCAGGACGCTTACCATCTTTAGTAGATGCGTTGGAAGTGTTGTACTTCAATTCCGATCTCGTTGCTTGATTGGTTATCAATTCACGAGTTACTTTGAATTTGCCTTTCATCTCCGGCTTATCCATTGCATCGTATGCCACCTTAAAAGTGTCTTTAACCTGCTGTTCGGAGTTTGCTACAATCTCCACATGATAGTTTTTAACCCCGTGGAGTGGTGTCTGAAAGAAATTAGCGAGTGGAACAATAAAGCCGTCTTTACCATTTCCACGGCCCATCATCACGAAGAACTTTCCAAATAGAGGGATATCATCCTTGAACATAAAAGCGAATGCGTATATAAATTTCTGATACGGAAATAACTTGTAATAATGTTTCTCACAATACTTCAAGCAATTCCTGTACATTTTCTCATCAAAAAAAACATCGTTCCGTTTCAATACCGGTTTGACGATGTTCTTGATCAGTAGCTTCCGCTCCTTATTTATTCTTTTATGGTTCTTCTTAACGTATTCGATATAATCATCTATCTCTTTGCATTTAATCATAGATAATCATCTTCCGCTGTGGTGGTTGCCATAGGTTCTTTCAAACCTAACTCGCTCAGAATCTTCAACATTGCTGTTGTAATCTTTGGAAGATTGCTCACGGATTCGTTCGGCTTTGTAACCTTGAATCCATTTCCGCTAGTGCTCTTGATTCTCAAACCATTTTCCGCAACATCCTTAACCATATCTTCTTTCATTTTCCAGTAATCAACGTATGTATCCACCAAATCACGGCTGTATTCCGTCAGTTTGTTCTGTATGGTCAACTGCTCTACCAAAGAATCTCTAATCTGTTCTGCCTTCATTCTTACCACCTCCTACCATCTTTCATTGTCTTCAAAAACATCTATTATTTTAAAATCAATGCGAGATGCGACATATTTATCAAAGATATTAGCATTAGCACTCTTCACTTCTTCAATATCTTTCATGTCACGTTCTCTATGTCTCGCAAAGATATTCTTCATACTTTTGGCAAAACTTGTGTTTATCCATATATATTCTACATTCAATTTTTCGAATGCTTCCATCTCTTTTGCTGTTGGGAAGCAAGTGATATGGTAAACATGGCCACCTTTTTTATGCTCGCTTAGAGTAAACATTAATTGAGCATCCTTATCTCCGATCAAGTCAAAGTCGCTAATGATTCCGCCTTGTTCTTCACTATATGTTGATTTACCAGCTCCAATTAAACCACAAACAACTGATATCACTTTTACCACATCACTTTCTACCGTTTATCACGCGCGTTTATAAATTTCTCCAGAGTCATCCCCATCCCCCGCTTGCCAGTCGAAAATTTTTCGCTGAGAATTTAACCGGGGGCTATCCTACCATTTTTCTTCCGTCAACGGTTTTTGTTTTTTGCAAAATTTATATTTATGTCTGCCATGCCGCAGATTATGGCATTGTGTACACAGAGATATTAGGTTGTCATCATCAAACGCAAGCTCCGGATGGTCTCGCAGTTCTTTGATATGGTGTACTTCCTTTGCTCTGCGAATCTTTCGGTCTTCTCCGCTTAATTCGATTCCTTCCTTGTTGGCTCGTTCCAGTCTGTCTCTACAATCTTGGCACTCAAATAAATCTCGCTGAAGAATCTCCAGTCTCTTTCTTCTCCATGCTCTTGAGTCATAGACTTGTCTTAGTTCTTTCTCTGTCATATTATACCTTCTAAGCTATATCTGCAACTATTAACATGTTAATACCGGTTTTTGCATTCGCACGTCCTTTTCCGGCTTGGACGAATACACGTGCTGGAATCGAACCAGCTCCACACCATTCGTGCCGTTTATTTTAAATACAGTCCTGCCAGCTCCATAGGTGACCACCGATTGCGACCACTAGGAAGGAGGTTGCATAGCAAAACAAATACCAATCAAAATTAACCTGTGTCTGGAGCTGTGCACGCTGTACGTTATTGTTCAATTAAAAACGCCCTCCAAACGGAAGGCGCTTGTTATAATAATGGATTTTAGGAGGAACAAATTAGAAACCTTGTCCTAATTGCTCTAGAATAATTATACCACACTATTTTTGTGAATTGTGTGAAAGTTGAAGATTTGCAGTAATTATTTTAGATATACTGCTTCTCTCCATCCCCATATACTCTGCAACCTCCCTCTGCTTTTTCCCATCTATGTAAATCAACTCGAATATCTGCCGGTCTCTGCTGTCCGGAATCTCCGCAATGAACTGCTCAATCTCCGTAATCAGGCTCTCTACCTGTTCCTTGCGTTTCTCTCGAATCCGGATCTGCTTGTTGATCTCATCCATTTCTTTCGGCTCGTCCATCAAGACGCTTGTCCGAACTTCTGTATACGGGAAGTCTTTACTGGAGCCGGTAACCTTCCCCATCACAACCGGAACATTCTCCTGTCGTTCATATAACCTATCCAGTTTCCTGTCAATCAGCTCCAGTTCTTTCTTCAATGACCGTAGCTGACTAAGTTTTTTCTTGTCCACCGGCTATCACTCCTCTCCGTTTCAGATACTCCAATACACTTATGCTATTCTCCGGTTCCCACGAACGGGTACTTCTTCCGGTCTCTTTCGAATTGCTCTGTTGTTTTGTAAAACCGGCAATGCTCAATATTGCAGTACATCTGCTTAAGTACACTACACTTGCATCCGCTCCGGTACCCAAAACAATCTTTCTTAACTTCATACTCCTTCATCGTCCTTTTCCTCCATCTGCCTGCTCTGGGCTCTTATCATCTCCGCTGCCGCATATGGCTTATGCTTCATGTGTCTCTTTGCAGATTCAGACGGCTCATGCTCTTCCTTGTCCCACCAATGAACACAAGCCTTGTCCGTTGGATGAATATCTATGTTGTAATTCTGCATACAACAGTGATAACCTTCTCTTCCAAAGTCTCGCTTTTCGCACCGTACACATCCGCCACATTTTTTATCTAATAGTGATTCTGGATAAATAATCTTGTTATACTCTTCTCTTACCTCTTTTACTCCATTGCTAAACATTGTCATACTTCTTTTCCTTTCTCACGAATCCTTTTAAGATATTCACCCCTGTTTCTTCAAACAGTGCCTCGTTAATCAAGATGAAATAATCTTTATCCTTTTCCGCATATTGCAATTGTTGAGTTGCAAAATCAATAAATCTTAAAATTCTGCGCTTTGAATACCCCTCGTATCTATGAAGATAATCTGCTGTTATTAGGAAAAATAAATCCATCGCATTTCTCACATCTTGATTAAACTTTTCGTCTTCTTTCTGTTTCTCTATTCGCTTATGCGCTTTGTTCGCCCAACTCATTTACTCTTCCTCCCAGTACTCAACTGTATACTCCATCTGCTTTTTATTGCCAGAATCCGGAATCTGCTGTCTGCCGATTCTGACAGAGTATCCAGCCTTTAATAACAACGTTGCTATCTTAAGCCGGTCTTCCTCGTTCCACTGTGCAGAACCTTTTCGGATGCTCCTAATCACGTTTTTCATTCTCTCCTCCTGTTCTACCACTTTGAGCATCTCTTTACGGCATAATCTCTGGAAAATCATAAATGGTCATTTGCTCTTTTTCCCAATCTACATACCAGTCTTCCCATTCAATGCCTATGTAATCTAACACTCTTCCCCATCCAAACTTCTCTCCTGTGTCCGGATCTGTGCAGCAATGATACATCCAAAATTCCCATTCTTTTTCATTTCTTTCCCGAAGTTTGTCAAAACGATGTGGTCTCTTCTCCATGTGGATTCCAAACCCACACATACTGCATCCAGTTCTCTGCGCATCTGTTGTATATAGAGTTCCATCTGGTTTCCTTTTAATTTCTCCATAGATTTCTGGAATCGGAACATCCAGATCAATCGCTAACTGTAGCAAATCCTGCCTCAGAAACGGTGCAAACGGTGCGCTCCTTATCACAGTTTTCCCAAAATAATTGCATCCATGTTCTACAAGCGCCTCTTCCCTTTGTCCGCCCTCTGATGCCATAAGACCAAGAAATGGCGCACTTCTATGTTCTTTTGCATATTTATCACATGGCTCTTCTTTCAGGTATTGGCAACATTTATTTGATACTTTAAACGGAGCGATACCGTAATTAACACCTTCATTCTCGTTTTCATATCCCGCAAAAAGTTCTAGCCATTTTTGTGGTAACTTCATTCTGCTATTTTTCGCAAAATGCCCCTGTTCCCCACATTCCCCTGTTATAATTGCATGTCTAACAGTTTTATTTTTCTCTGTTGGATTCTGTAGCGTATCTATTCTCCCTGCAATCTTCTTGCTAATTACCGGGAACCCGAATTCCCGTATGATGTTTACTTTAGATTTCATCGGCTTAATTGGAATTACTCCCAATTTCTTATGCACCTCCTGAATACTTTTATCTTCCAGAGAAGTGACAGAAATTGCTGGCACATCTATTCCGATTTTTCTTAAAAATACTAAAAGAGTGATGCTGTCCAATCCGCCTACACTTACATGCGCTTGCATATCCAATTCATCTAATTTCTCAACAAACTCAATTGCCCTTAATTCTGCTCTCTTAACCTTTACTTCATACGGCAGATTTTGCATGGCAGTAAATCTTGCTTTTTTCTTCTTTTTTTCCTCTTTCCATTGTTCGTTCGTTATATTCATATTTTTCGAAAGGAACCGATGCATCTTCACTCTGGCCAGAGTTCCGACTCCTTTCCACTTTTTATCTAATAATTTTGTTCATCCAACAAAGCATTAAACTTCTCCAGTGCCTTAATCGACACCTTGTTATTCTCCTTTTCCGGTTTCAACTCCACGACAAGATGTGTGTCAATAATATGCGACAGTTCTCTTGCCAGTGTTTTCTTACCCTGTGCAATTCCATCACGGTATCCCTTTGCTGGCCGGTACTCATCAATCTGGGCTTTTCCCTCTCCTTGCCCGCCTGCCGTTTTGTTCCGTAGCTGATAACCGCTATTCGCATATTTGCGAATCCAGAACTGTTCGTGGTTATCCAGCTCCTCTTCTGGGTAATGCATGAAATTCACATTCCATCCGCATTCGTTGATAGCAGAATACAACCCATGTTTTCTAAGAGACAGGTCTATGTGCTGATATCCGGAAAGATGTTGTGAAAGTCGGGTAAGTAAATGTTTTGCCTGTCCGATGTATGCGTACCGGATTCCGTTTTCATCTGTCCTCGTCAGGAAATAGATTCCACTGCTTTCATCGACTTCTGGATTCACCGCAAGGATTCTCTTTTTATTCTTCTGCTCAATGGCTTTTATCTGTCTGTAATTCACCCCTGCACCGCCTTTCGCTCTCCTATGCAGTTGCTTTCAAGCAACCGTTTCTCAAGCTCATCCATGTTATATTGCCTATGGCTCATCCGGTAGAAACTGCCTTTTCGCTCTTCATCTACTCCACGCAGTTCCGCTATTGTCGGTGCAAATTTGTTCACCCGGATATGCTTTTTCAGTCTTTCGCTCACTGTTCTGTAATCCATATCCTTCAGCATCGTATACCACATATCGAACACATCTTGCGACTTTACCGGACAACTTTGCGAATACGCTGCCATCATCGCTTTTACAATCACCTTAAACTCTTCTCGTGTCACCAGCTATCCACCTCGCTTATCTGGGGTGCTTTCGTCCTGTAATTCAATTTTCCCTTATCCTGCTCTCTTGATAGCCAACTGTTCACGAACCTAAGGATTCCTCGCTTGGTCTTTCGCCTACTTGGGTTGCTATCTAGCCAAGATTTCATTTTCCTCAATTCCTGCAATACGTCTACTGCCGGAAATAACTGTGACCACTGCTCGACCTGATCACCATAAATCCAAAACTCAGATTTATCATTCAGCGTCAGCGATATCACCTGCTCTCGGTCCGGTGCCGGTTCCGGCTCTGGACAAGCAGTATTTATACTGCTATCTATACTTACCTTACCTAACCTATCCTTACCTATACTTACCTGGGTTGACCGTTGGTTGACATCTGGTATACCAACGGTTACACAATGGTTGCCAACTGGTGTACTGTCCTCTTCTAGCAATGTGTAAGAACCATCGTCTTTCACTGATAACATAGAAAATTCGTTCTGGTAAACCGTCTGTGTATATCTGTCCTTTCGGATATAATTGTTCATTTTCCAATGCTTAATTACAACAATTCCATCTTCAAATGGGATTACAAACCTTTTCATTATCAGCAATTTCAGATCATCATCTGTTGCTCCAATCAGTCGCTGTATTCTCTTTGTATTGTTTAAAAAACCATCGTCATCCGCCCGCATCGACAAATGGAAGTATAGCGCCTGCGTAGACAACGGCATATCTAAAAACGCATCGGAATCAACGACTGTCTTCGAAAACATTCTGCGCTCCGCCATTTAGGGAATGTCCCTCCAATCTATCCCACAGTCCCTGAGCATTTTCTTTTCTACAGCAAGCGGTCCCAATATATTTTTGACTCTGCTTGTTTCTTGCAGCACATGGCGCTTTAATAGTGTTCTATCATGTTCAGAGTTCATATCTGGAATAAAATACCCTTTTCCATCCTGCATATTCAGAATCCCTTTTTTTAATCGTGCATCATGCAATAAATATCTCATTGCACGATCATTAACACCCGTTCTTCTTACAAGTTCTTCACGCATTACTGCATTCTCATGTCCTGTGGGAATATAATCTAATATGTCAAACCCCTTTTTCTCAAGTGATTTTAAATAATCAAGTAGCTCAATTTGTCCTTCCATGTTCTCCTTTCCCTCCCCGGAACCCCGGGGAGTATGAATCATATCATTTTGTTGACTTCACCAAAACGATTTTCCTGCTTAGTATCGTGACATACTGTTGCAAGACCATGAACTGTCTACTGGTTACTATAGCCAAGACTTCCCGAAGATGCTACGGAACTCTTCTCTGGTCCCGTAATGCTCTTCGAAATAAGTCTGTGCCATCTGTTTCAATTTCAAATCCAGTCCTTTATTTGGATTCTCATGCACGCTATCCTTACCAAACTCATGTAAGTAGCATGCTATCGGTATTACAAAGCCATATTGCTCTGATACGGCTCTACGGCTCCCATAAAAGATATGGTGTCTGTGGCATTGTGGCGTTCCTGTTAAGTAGCAATGCTCCATATCCTTAGTAAATACGCTCCACAACTTCTTAGCCAAAATCAACCCCATACCTTTCTTTCAATATTCTTTTTTCGTCTGGTGATGCTATCTCCGCATCAGGTATCCCGACATCTTTACACTCTCCTATAAGGCCATCTATCAATCTAGCCATTTCCTCAGTGTTGTATGTGTGCGATCCACGCAGTAGCTTGTACGTCCTATACATAATTCCATCCAATCCCTCACGTACTTGTGATGTAGGACACAAGTGATAGTCCGTAGCAGTGTTTACCTTTTTCTCTGCCTGTTCTGTATCTGGGATTGTTATGTATGCTGCTTTCCCTTCAAATATCTCCGGCTGTCCATACTTGCGGAGCATCAAGTTGTGAATCTCTTGATTTGATACTTGCAGCACATTCGCCAGTTTTGTACAAAGAACCCAATAATAAGCATTTGCATCAAGACTCCTCTTACGTCTGTATCGCTTAATTTCAAAGCTTAACTTCTCACAGTCTTTCAATTCCTCATAAACCTGCCGAAAGTCCTCAAATGGCTCGAATAGAATTGTCAGCTTTCCTGTCAGATAATCAATTACCGGTTCTTTCAATCTTCCGGTGAACTTCATTATTCATCACCAAACTTCTTTTTTAATGATTGTAAAAGCAATCCAGCTTGTTCTGCCGTTAGTGTTGCTTTCGTTAAGTTATTTGAACTGTACAGCATATCCGGGTCAATCTTGTGTGCCTTGCATATAGACTCTATTGTCCCTATCTGAGCTTTGCTTGCTTTTTCCGGTTCTAACGTTTTAATAATTGTTCCATATTCGTACACAACATTGTTCGTCTTTTCATTCCGTATTTGCAGTGCATTGATTACTCTGTTTTCATCGTATCCAATATGACTCACATAGAATTTTTCGTAGCACGTGTATCCTGTGCCTTTTTGTGATATCTCACATTTCGATGTGGGAATCCAAATGAATGGAGCTGTATACAGTTCTCTTCCGATTCCCCAATTGAAACAAGCCCTCTTAAAACTATCCGATGCAAGACCCTTTTCTTTTTCCGTATTGCTCTCTGTTCCAGTATCTTCTTTGCTAATCCATTGTTTCTTCGAATCATCCCAGATGCTAACAGTACAGTTCGCATTATCTCTAGAATGGCTCCTTTGCCAGTTTTCTTGTCCGACTTCTTCGTCTAAAATGTTCATGTCACATCTTGCATCTTTATACAACAGCAGCGACAGTCCGCTACTTTTTACCATAGCAACACGACAATCTATCTCATCCGCTCTTAGCAGTCTGAATTTCTCCATAGCATCCTCCTTAAAACAATTTTTAAAGCAGCTCTTTTTCAGTCACGAACTCCCTGTAATGGTCATTCAAACACTGTTCGCATATTCCGCCATCTATCGTATAAAGGACATCGCCCTCATACATTTCTTCTCCGCATATCGCACAATACGCTATCGGTTCCGGTTCATCCGGAGTAGTAGTTTTCCATCTGTCATATCCTGGTATAGATTCCATATTCAAGTGCCTCCTTCAACACCATTTGTCCATCACTTTCAGTAAATAGCATGCTTTCTATTTTCTTCTTATTTTCTTTTGCTCTTTCATGGCAATCACAGCGCTCGCCCGGATCTAAATTTGCTCCGCATATTTCGCACTTGTTGTAATACATCCATCGTCCTCTTTCTCAACATCAAAACCGCAAACGTTAATCACATCTTCTTTGCCGATGTAAGCTCCATCAGATAAAAGTGCTTTTAGTGCCTTAACAGATGCTAATGCATCTACACACTCATTAAATAATTCCACAGGTACTTGTACATATTTTCCTTCTTCCATCTTTACAAATCCTCCTAAATCTTCTACAATAAACTTGACTTATTTTCAGAGTGCATAAGGGTTGCCTCCCTGTATATGCGCTCTATTTTTATGCCTGTGCAATGTATATCGCCACCATTCCCAGAAACACCAGAAAACCGATAAACATGTCCAATGCCTCACTTCTGCGTTTCATTCTGCATCACCCCCAAATTAGATATATTAGACCTACCAAAAAACCGGTATATATTACCACCAGCACACACAGCAGAATGATGATGATTTTGAATGCCTTATCTCTCTTGTGCCTGGCTAATAAGATTTTAAACTTTCTATCTTCCACGCTTGTCCCTCCTCCCCCGCCCATCAGGCGGTTTTCTCTTTCTTAATCAGTGCCTCCCGAATAATCCGGCAGTACCCATCAATCGTCTCTTCTATTTCTTTTTCAGACTTTCCCGTATAACTGTCATCATGTACCCGAATTGTTGCCCCATTGATTTTTACAGTTTCTACAATCAAGCACATCACCTCCTGTTTATACTTATGAATCACTGTTTGTACTTGTTGCGTTGTCCTTGATAATCTCCTTTCTCTTCTGTCCGTATTATTGGACAGCTGTTTTGGTATGCTACTCTAGGAAGTATTCGATAGATACACCGAAATAGTCTGCTAGTATTTTTAGCTTGTCGACCTTCGGCTTGCTTTTTCCGTCTCGCCAATCATACAATGTAGCAGTTGCGATTCCCGTATCAACTGAAACTCTGTATATTGTTTTGTCAGTTTTAGATAACAACTCTTTAAATTTTTTGTACATATTTACACCACCTTTCCGAGTTAAAAACATTGAAATTATATCGGAAATATGATATAGTCATGTTGCCAGCAAAACTAATAAAAAATATTTCCGAGTTACGAATTTGAAAACTCAATCGGTTTTCTTTCGTATCTCTAATATATCACGGCTTTCTTTCTCAGTCAAGTAGAACATGAAAGTTTTCCGAGATATTTTTGGAGGAGTAGATAATGTATGAAAAATTTGAAAAACTTTTAAAAGAAAAAGATGTAACTCCGTACAGGGTGCACAAAGAAACTGGTATATCTACAGCAACCTTATCTGATTGGAAAAACGGCAAAAGTCAACCCAAGAAAGATAAGATTGAAAAGATTTGTAATTATTTTAATGTTCCATTATCTTATTTTTATGACGAAAAGGAACAAGGAACTTCTAATTTAACAAGAAGAGACACAAAAGAAATTACAGAAATGCTCGACAGCATGGAAGACTTGTTAAAGCAAGACGGCTTAATGTTTGACGGAGACCCAGCTTCGCCAGAAGCAATTGATTCCATCTTGTCCGCAATGAAAATAGGAATGGAAATTGCTAAGCAAAAGAATAAAGAGAAGTACACACCTAAAAAATATAAAAAGGATTGATGTTATGGATATTAAAAAACGAGTGAATCAACTTGTCCAGAAATATGGCACAAGAAATCCACTCGAAATTGCAAAAAAGATGGGATGTATAATTGTTCGGTATCCATTGGAAGGAGTGCGTGGGTTCTACCACTACTTCCAAAGAAATCACATTATATATATTGACGAACGTCTATCTGAGCACGAAATTCTATTTGTTATTGCTCATGAGCTTGGCCATGTTGTGCTGCATAAAAATAACAATGCTCTATTTATGGACTCAAGAACTTTTTTTATTAAAAGTAAATACGAAAACGATGCAAACCTTTTTGCCTTAAATCTACTCATTTCAGATTCTGACATTGAGGAGCATCTAGATTTTACAGTTTCCCAGTTATCTAGATTGTTCGGGTACGATGAAGCGATGATTAAACTACGTTTGAAGGATTTTAAATAATATGAAAAAGAATATTTACGAAACTATTGTTTGTTTGCTTGCTCTTGCATCTGTAGGATTTGCTATCGCTGATCTGAGCGGCGGAATGACGAAAGCAATGATTATGATAGATGGACTGATTTATGTTTTCTTCCTTATCGAATACGTAGTCCGCCTAATCACCTCAAACAACAAGAAGCAGTTTTTTAAAAATAACATATTTGATTTAATTGCAATTATCCCTTTTTCTTCTGCATTTAGAATCTTTAGAACATTTAAATTAGCAAGATTATTAAAATTGACAAAGTTATTAAAAGCTACAAGGTTTTTGGCACTGTTTGGAAGAATGTGGAACAAAGCAAACGTGTTCTTGAGCACTAACGGATTTAAGTATATGTTATTGCTGTCTTGTGCTATGATTGGAATAGGCGGCATTTCTATTTCATTCGCAGAGGGAATGTCTATTCCAGATGGAATATGGTGGGCTTTCGTTACCGCCACGACTGTTGGGTATGGAGACATCTCTCCGTCAACACTCTCTGGCCGAATTATTGCTTGTTTATTAATGATATGTGGAATCGGTTTGATTGGTTCTCTGACAAGCGCTATAACATCATTTTTTATGAACAGATCGCCTAGTGAGAAAAACGATGTAAATAATGAAAAAATAAAAATGACTTTAATGTTGTATAATGAGTTAAATGAATCAGAAAAAAAGTTATTTAAGAATAAAATTGAATAATAAAAAAACCGCCCCTGCGCCAACAGGAACGGCTTTGAATATATCCGAAGATATACCATAAATAAAACAAATATATTGTATCATCTTCGGGCAACTATCGCAATCAGAACATTCGTTTCTTGATAGCTGTTATTTTTGTACTCTTTTTTTCATACATTTTTAAAGGAGTGTGATACAATGTCTTATTTTATTTATGCACGAAAATCAAGAAAAGATGCAGAACTGGAAGCATTGGGGATTGATGTTCTGGAACGGCACATTACCACCTTACTGGAACTTGCCAAAACGCTCTCTCTTCCTATCGGTGCAATCTATCGGGAAGTTGTCTCCGGAGACAGCATCGATGCACGTCCGGTCATGTCAAAGGCGCTTGCTGAGGTCGAATCTTGCCTGTGGGATGGATGCCTTGTGATGGATGTTGACCGTCTGGCCAGAGGTGACACGATTGACCAAGGAAGAGTACAGCGTGCGTTCTTTTACTCCGGAACTAAGATTGTGACGCCTACCAAAACCTACGACCCATCGAATGAATATGACAACGAATACTTTGAGTTTAATCTGTTCATGAGCCGCCGGGAGTATGCGACTATAAAACGTAGGATGCAGCGTGGCAGAGAACGTTCCAGTTCCGATGGTTATTACGTCGGCAACGTTGCCCCCTATGGCTGGAAACGTATAACCGCTCCGGACGGAAAACACTTCTCTCTTGCTCCGGATCCAATTGAAGCACCGGTCCTTGATCTAATGTATGACCTGTGTGGAAACAAGCAATACGGATATCAAAAGGCATGTACATACATGACAGGCATGGGGATTCTTGCAAGGAATGGAAGACCATTCACGCCATCCACTTTAAAAGGGATTATCTCCAATCCAGCAAACATCGGAAAAGTCCGCTGGGGGCATCGTAAGACCGTACGCTCCATCCGAGCTGGGATGGTTACAAAATCCAGACCGTACGCTTCGGATTATTTACTTGCCGATGCGTCGTGGGACGCCCGTATAGACGATAAGTTGTTTCAACGGGCAAACCTCCCAAAAGGAAGTTTTTCAGCTCCTGTGCGCAATGATAGACCTATTCAGAATATGTTTGCCGGATTAGTCCGATGCTCAGAATGCGGCAGGTTGATGGTCCGCAAGAAATCGCATACGAAAACACCTTACGATTTTCTGATATGCCAATATACTGAATGCCCTACAGTTGGAATCCGGATAGATGAATTGGAAGTAGCTCTTATACAATGGCTTAGGGAATACATTTCCAGATATGAATTTACTGATACTTTCCAAGAAGACACTGCAGATATTTCTGCAAAAGAAGCAATTATCAATAATTTAGAGGCTGACCATCAGACGCTCTTGAAACAGCGTGAATCTTTATTTGATTTTCTGGAACAGGGGATTTATACAAAAGAAGTTTTCCTCGAACGTTCGAATGCTTTAGAATTGCGCATCAAAGATTGCATGTCCAATATCGTAGTAGCACAGGAGGACCTGCATCTGACAATTGCAAGACAAGCAAACCGAAAAAATTTCGTTCCGAAATGTAAGAATCTGCTGAGCGAATGGGAAACCCTTACAATCCCGGAAAAGAACAGTGCTTTGAAAAGTCTAATCGAAAAAATTATCCTGTCCAAAACAAAGAGGAACAAAAAAGGGCAGAAACAATCCGAATTTTCAATAGACGTATATCCGAAAGTGCCGAAATAACGGCGCTTTTCAGGTGTTTCTCGTTAGTTGCATCTTCTACGTTCCCATTCTTCCGTACCAATATCAGTCAATGTAGCGGTCACTTCTTTATACGGCATCGTATAGCGCTGTGCCAAATATCGCATCGATGCCGCCAGCTCACCGTCCGGTCCTCCAAACTGCGTAATGATAATCTGTGCAATTTTAGGATTCGTCTGTGTAATCCTCACCGGATACTGTAATCTTTTTTCATAATTCCACATATAATCAACAGCCTCCTTCCTGCCATGGCCATGGTTCATCCACCCATTTCCATGCATTTCCACACGCATATATTTCAGTATCAACCGTCAGCGGTCCATAATGTTCAGCATACATTTTCATTGCCTCATTGCGGATATGACTGTATTCTTCAAAATACTCCAAGGCCTCTTCATCATACGGATGGGTATCCAAAAACAACTTCACTTCATCTACCGCAAAACTTGCTTCATTTATTTTCTGAAGCAATTCTTTTCTGCATGGACATTCACTCATCGATTACAGCCTCCTCTCCCTTCAAACGGAAGATCCAATTCCTGGAAAATAGTTCCCCTTGCAAATCCTTCACACACATCATAGACTCTGCGCCATTTTTGCCAAGGCACATACGCCATAGCAATCGGTATCCCTGCCATCCCCATACCGGCAAACGAATCTTTCTTTTCCTTGCATCCGCAATCATTTCTTTCCGGCTGCATTTGCCGCTGGTTCATACAGTTGGAATATTGCGGATACGGATTGCCGTTACGGCCGTAGCGCATATTATTCTGACAATTTGCCATTTTGATAAGCTCCTTTTCACTTTCTATACACTTACATAGTATGGCAAAAAAAAGAAAAGGTTCCGACCTCAATTTCACCGTCGAAACCTTTTTTGCTTTTTTTATTCTGTTTTTTCTCCCAGAGTTACTTCAATCGTTTTCTCTGTATATTCTCCATTATTTTCCGGAATCTGAATCGTCACCTTAACAGTTTCACCTTTTGCATAATACTGAAGTTCTCTCTGCAGCTCTTCCATATTATTAATACTAACACCTTCCAGACCGGTAATGATATTACCTTTTGTAATTCCTGCTTTCGCAGCGCCGCCGCCTTTTACAACATCTTCCACATAGACACCGGTCGGCATATGATAACGTTCTGCACTCTGAGAATCTACATTAAATCCGGTAATTCCAAGAAAGCCCTGATCTTCTTCTGCGACTTTCGCCTTTGTCTCCCGGTTCATCAGATCGGAAATGATATCAGACACATCACTGATTGGTATCGCATATCCCATACCTTCAACCATTGTTCCCGCAAGCTTAGACGAGCTGATTCCGATAACCTCGCCATTTGCATTTACAAGAGCTCCACCGCTATTTCCAGGATTGATTGCCGCATCTGTCTGAATCAATTTTACTCCACTGGAAACTGTTTCACCGGTTGTTTCATCTACTGTTGTACTCTCACGATCCACAGCACTGATCACACCGGTTGTAACAGACTGTCCATATCCGAGGGCATTTCCAATTGCGATTGCCGGTTCACCAATATTAAGCTTTGTAGAGTCTCCCAATGTTGCAACTGCAATTGCATCCAGTGTCTCATCAGAAAGCTCTTTCATAGGAACTGCAATAACAGCAATGTCGTGATCTGCATTGGTTCCCTTAATATTTGCCTCCACACTTGTACCGTCAGTAAATGTTACCGTCAATGTCTGACTTCCTTCAACTACATGGTTATTTGTCACCATCAAAAGTTCCGTATCTGTCTGGCTGATAATAATTCCACTTCCTGCACTTTCTGATTGTTGTTGCTGATACCCGCCAAAGAAACTCTGTACTTCCTGTATACTCATATTCGTGATCGATACCAGCGATGGCATCACCTTATCTACCACACCGGATACATCAGAAGTAATTACACTGGAAGACTGATTTAACTGTGTACTGCTTACCTTTTCCGCAGATTCTTCTGTTTTCTGAACAGAATCTCTCAATCCCAGAATCCTATTTCCGATAAAATTCATTGTCAAAAATGTAGCGCTGGAAACAAGACCAAATAAAAGTGCACATCCGATTACGATTATCGCTTTCGGCATCTTCTTTTTCGGTTTCTTCTCATAGTGCGTCTGATTAAAATCACCGCCTCCCATATACTGTGTATTTTCATTTTGATTTTCCGGATTATAATAACTATATTGATTTTCCATATAAAATCCTTCCTTCTCTTGTATTTTATATAGCTATCATAACGGGAATTTGTGATAAAAATGTGTTTAATTATCAAACAAAATATGACTTATTCTACAGTTACGGACTTTGCCAGATTTCTCGGTTTATCCACATCACAGCCTCTTCCCACAGAAATGTAATATCCAAACAGCTGCAGCGGTATAATTGCCAGCGAATTTGTAAAATACGGATTAGTCTCCGGAATATAAATCACATAATCTGATGCCCTTTCCACCTCTGTATTTCCTTCATTCGTCACTGCAAGCACAAAGGCGCCCCGGGTACGTACTTCAACCATATTGCTGATCATCTTTTTATATAACTCTTCCTGTGTAAGCACTGCTGCCACCAGTGTTCCCTCTTCAATCAAAGAGATGGTTCCATGTTTCAACTCTCCGGCTGCATACGCTTCCGAATGAATATAGGAGATTTCTTTCAATTTCAAAGATCCTTCAAGAGAAATCGCATAATCAATACCACGACCGATAAAAAAGACATCTTTTGCGGCCAAATAGCGATTGGCAAATTTTTGAATACGGTTTTTATTGTTTAAAAGCATCTCTACCTGCTCCGGAAGACATTTCATATCCTCAATATATTCCTGCAGTTCTGCCGAAGAGATTTCCCCTCTTGCATACGCAAACTTCATTGCCAGAAGATCTAATGCTATCAGCTGACAGGAATATGCTTTTGTAGTTGCTACCGCAATCTCCGGCCCTGCCCACGTATACATGACGCAGTCCGCTTCACGCGCAATAGAACTTCCGATTACATTCACAATGCCCAATACCTTTGCTCCCCGGCTCTTTGATTCCCGCAAAGCAGCCAGTGAATCCGCAGTTTCTCCCGACTGACTGATCACAATAACAAGCGTGTTTTTTTCCAGAATCGGATTCCGATAACGAAACTCAGACGCTACATCCACCTCTACCGGGATACGCGCCATCCCTTCAAACACATATTTTGCGGTCACTCCCGCATGATAAGCAGAACCACATGCAACAATCATAATCTTCCGTATATTTCGGATTTCCTCATCCGTCATATTCAATTCTTCAATTTCAATCCGGTCATTTTTGATTCTTGGAGAAAAAGTATCCAAAATCGCTTTCGGCTGCTCATACATTTCCTTTAACATAAAGTGCTCATAGCCACCCTTTTCTGCCGCATCCACATCCCAATCAATATGGGTACTCTCTTTTTCGATGGGCTCCTGATCCACATTGAAAAATTCCATGGAATCTTCTTTCATGCATACAATTTCTTCATTCTCAATAAAAAAGACATCCCTCGTATATTTCAAAACCGCCGGAACATCCGAGGCTATAATATTTCCTCCGTCTGTATGCCCCACGATCAACGGACTGTCCTTTCTAACAGCATATAATTCCTGCGGATGATCCTTAAACACAATCCCCAAAGCATACGAACCTTCCATTCGGTGCATTACTTTTGTAATCGCACGTAATGGGTTACCATCATAATAATAATCCAACAGATGGGCAATCACCTCTGTATCTGTTTCAGAAATAAATTCATACCCTTTTGCACTGAGTTTCTTTTTTAATTTTAAATAATTTTCAATAATCCCATTATGCACAACGGCTATCGTTTCCGCTTTATTAAAATGCGGATGTGCATTCACATCCGACGGCTCCCCATGCGTTGCCCATCGAGTATGTCCGATTCCAAGCACCCCCGGCATGGAACTTCCATCATGCGTCAGTTCACTAAGAACCTTCAGTCGTCCCTTCGACTTTGTCATATTGATGTTCTCACCATCATACACAGCTATCCCCGCAGAATCATATCCCCGATATTCCAATTTTGATAGTCCATCCAACAAAATCGGAGCTGCCTGCTGATTTCCAATGTAACCTACGATTCCACACATAACTTTTCTCCTTTACTTCATTAAAGTTCTTTTGATTGTAACATTTTTTTCATATCTTGTTAATAATTATTTTTTACCAAAATATCAAAAAAAGAAGGTGAAAAATCAGCATATTGCTATTTTCACCTTCTTTTTCCCGGATTTCCCAAGGAAATCGTCTTGTTCTTAATTTTTCTGATACATTACAGATCTATAAAATCTATTTCGTATGGATCTGATTTCTTTTCTGCTTTTTTCTGCTTGTTTCCTGATTTCTTCGGAGCTTTTTTAGGAGCAGCTGCCTCTTCCTCAAAGTCACCCAGATCATCCTCATCATATCCTACTTCAAAGTCATCTCCAAACTCATCATAGTCATCTGCAGCGAAGTCATCATCTTCGAAATCATCATAGTCATCGTCATAATCATCAAAATCTGCATCATCCTCAAACGTGTCATCATAATCATCTTCCAGGAAGTCATCATCCTCGTCATAATCATCTTTACGGAATCCTGCAAACTGCTTTTTCGATTTTTTCGATGTCGGCTCTTCTTCCTCTTCATCATCCAGTATATCGTACTCGTCATAGAGATCGTCTAACTCTGCATTTCTATGATAAAGTTTTACAGAAATCACAATGATTAAAATAATGATTGCCAATACAATAATTGCACAAATAATCAAGAAAATCATAAAATGATTATAAATAAGATCCTTTACTTTTCCAAGGAAAGAGTCATCCTCTTTTTCTGTTTCCTTTTCTACTTTTTCCTGCAAGATCAATCTCTGATAAGTTCCGTCAACGGTATCATACTGGTACAACCCTTTTTTACCGGTTGTTGTATTCAATGCATACATTGCATAGTAACCTTCATGATCCATATCCTGCCAAGCCGGGAACGTATAATCCCCTACCTGCAAATCTGCTTTTTGATAATTCTCCGGCAAAGAAACTGCGTCTACATCATTCAAGAGAATAATGGAAGTTGTCTCTGATACATGCATTTCCACAAACGGAGAAAATGTAGCGTTATCTTCATTATATAAGAAGAAATTACCTTCCCCTGCTGCATCTACCAGATATCCCAGTTTCACACCATTTTCATTTGCAGCAAACTTTCTTTCTGCTCCGCTATATGTCATTTTAGTCTCAGAATATCCTTCCGGGATCATTACTACCGTAAAATCTTCTGAGAAACTGTACTCTTCACCATTTACATTTACCTTCACATCAGTAGCTGATGCTGTTGTATTCGTATTTGTTGAAGTTGACGGTTCTACAGATGTACTTCCATCTGCCCCTACATCAATCGTAACCACAGAAGAACCTTCGCTTAAGTTCAACGTTTCATCTGAATACAAATAAGCTGTATGACCAGAAACTGTTATATTGGCCTCTCCCTGCTTTAATGCTCGAAATTCCATCGTTGTTCTCAGTTCCGTCTCACTTCCGGTTCCTTTATGAGAATAAGTCAAACTTCCCTGTCCATCGCTTGTCACTTCATTTCCACTAATAAACTCTAATGCCGATGCATCATAATTCATTTTAACATCTACATCGCCAATTGTTGCGCCCCCAGACTGCACAACCAAATCCACACTCACATTCTCTCCCACTTTTGTCTGTGGATCTGAAAACATCAACGTACCCTCTGCGGCATCTGCCTGAATTCCAACAAAAGGTACCGCCAGACTTACAGCCAACAATACTGCAGCAATCTTCTTCATCACTTTCATATCACATATACTCCTCTTTTTTTCTGTCGTATCTATTTCTTATTGAGTCTCTCCGCCAGTCGTTCCGCCTTGCTCCGTTCCATCCGTGCCTCCGGTACCCGGATCTGTTACTCCCGGATCCGTTGTTCCCTGATCCGTTCCACCGTCATCAGACGGAACATCCGTAGACGGTTCCTGCCATGTGTTATCTGTTCCGGTGTTCGGTTTCTCATAATACTCATTCTGGTTAGTATTATCTGTATACTGTGACTGATCCCATCCGGATGTATCTGTAGAACCTCCTGAATTTGCCGTATATGCAATATTTGCACTCAACGTATTAACTGTTGAAGATGGTGAATAATCCGTCACTCCGAATAAAAATTTATGTAGTTGCGTTACATTGCTTGTCAAATCTGTCGGAATAACTACACTTCCAATCTCCGGCAAAGTATCCGTTGTCTTATCAAACGGAAAACCGGTATTCTCCAACAGAACATACTCCTTATATGCCAACGCATAATTCATAAGTTCCTGAAGTGTAAAACTTGTAGATACCTGTGGGAATACCTGATCGATAATTTTATTAAGAGTCATCACATCTACTTTTTGCAGTTTCTCAACAATCTTCTCAATCACAAGACGCTGACGTTCTGTTCTGGTAAAATCACCACCTGCAGTAGAACGGATTCTGGCATATGTTGTAGCCTGCGGTCCATCCAATACCATGTGTCCGCCATAATCTAAGAAATGTGCTTCCTTGCCTGCTGCATCTGCCGTTTCCTGAAGATACTCACTAATATAATACGCTTCCTCATCTGTTACATCCATCTCAATTCCGCCAACCAGATCAACTACATCTGAGATTGCGCCAAAATCCACTGTCACATAATCTTGAATATCCAGATCCAGATTCATGTTCAACATACTGATTGCCATCTTTGGTCCACCATAACTATAAGCGGCATTACACTTCTGGTATGTACCCTCTGACAAATCCAATAGTGTATCTCTATATACAGAAACCATCTTAATCTCTTTTGTCTCATTATTCAGACTTGCCACAATGATACAGTCTGTACGGTTACCTTCCCCCAGATCCCCTTCTCGAGAATCCACTCCAAACAAAGCGATATTGGTATAACCTTTCCCCAGATCCACTTTTCTGTCTCGAATCTCTGGATTGATGACGATATCTTCCGCCTTAATATCCTGCGTATCTACCTTATCCCATTTTGCCGCGACATAAATGCCCGCCGCTCCAAGCAGGCAAACCAATACACCTGCAAAACAGACCAACACCTTTTGCCACATTTTCATCCGGGTAAACCAATTTCCCTTTTTTCTTCGACCTCTTCTGTATTTCTTTCGGTTCTTCGCCATATTTAACCACCTATTTTTTGCTATTTTATTTTTGTGCAGTTACCAACTTTCATAATACAATATTCGACAGTATGATTCAACCTTTTCCTTATATTTTCTGATTTTTTCGAAGTTTTTTTACTTATCTTAATTGTATACACGTACTCAATCCAGAAATAAAATAATGCTTGCCATTTATTTTATGGCATGTTATGGTAAGAATGTATCAGTGTCTATATCAATAAATAATTAATAAGGTTAAGGAGGGAAGTATACGAGTGATAAGAAAAACTAAATTACTGATATCTAGTCTCGTTATGTCCATGGTATTAAGTAGCTTACCTGGAATGATGAGCTATGCTGCCGATGTAACTGGGGAGGAACAGAAGACGGCATCAACACTTCAGGACGAAAATCATCAACGTTCTGAAGTTATAACAGCAATGGACGAAAATGGTAACATTTACGAATTAGCGGAAGAAAATGGTTGGGTAGATATAGAAGAATCCACCTTTCATGAGATTTCTTTTTTCTCCGTACCATCTGTTGAAATGAAAGTTGTTAATTTTAACACGAAGGGAAATGCAATTACAGAATATAACAATCGTTCCGGTTACACAAATGGTTCTTGTGGAGCCGATGCGGCATATCTCGGAAATACAGCCGATGGTAAAATACGCTTTATGCTTTCAGGCATAATCGGAACTGTAAATCAGTCCGAAGTTCAGGTATTACCATATAATCAAGTAGCTGATAAAGTAAGTTACTACATAGTATCAAACGGAAAATTATTCCACTATATTTCACAGAATTTAAATGCAGCTCCAAGTTCTGCTATCAATAACGGAACTGCACCTGATTATCTGGATGCAAATTGCAAATATTACAGTTATGATGGACATTATTTTTATTCTGACTATAAGGTAATGCTATCTGATTATCAGAACGATATAACCGGGCAAAATGCTGTGAATGCCGGCAATCCGTTTTACAATTATTTCCAATTCAGAAATATGCGTGAATCTACAAGCTATACTGCCGACGAATTAGAAAACATTTTACATACAGCTATGACAAATGCAGGAGTGAACCTCTCAACATCTAAATTAACCGGTTCTGCTGCATCATTTATAAAATACCAAAACATTTATAATGTAAATGCACTTCTATCTCTTGGCATTGCGATCAATGAAAGCGGTTGGGGACAAAGTTGGATTTGTCAGACCAAAAATAATATCTTTGGTTTAAACGCTGTTGACACATCACCTGGAGAAAGTGCTGATACATATGCATCTATTGACGAATGTATTCGGGTATTTATGAAAGATTGGATGGCGGAAGGATATTTTGATCCATCTGATTGGCGTAATCATGGCGAACAACTAGGAAACAAAGCCGAAGGAATTAATGTCAGCTATGCTTCAGACCCATATTGGGGTGAAAAAGTTGCGGCATTGGCATGGAATTTAGATACAATAGGTGGAAATAAGGACTCTTTAGGAACTGTTCCAAACCCAGAAGTACCTGAAACGCCGGAGGTTCCTGAGACTCCAGATGTTCCTGAGACTCCGGAAGTTCCTGAAACGCCAGAGGTTCCTGAGACTCCGGACGTTCCTGAAACACCGGAGGTTCCTGAAACACCGGAGGTTCCTGAGACTCCAGAGGTTCCTGAAACACCGGAGGTTCCTGAAACGCCGGAGGTTCCTGAGACTCCGGAAGTACCTGAAACGCCGGAGGTTCCTGAAACGCCGGAGGTTCCTGAAACGCCGGAGGTTCCTGAAACACCAAATGTTCCGAACAATAATGGTTCTGAGAATAACACAACTACGCCAAAAGATGAATTAACTGAAGTTTCTACATCAAATAACAAATTCACAGTAAAAGGAACGTTTTCAGCTGATGCTTCTTTAATTGCAAACGCTTTGGATCCGAACTCTGAACAGTATATACAGTACGTTTCCGCAGAAGAAGTAAAAGGTAAAGTAGTTCTCGGTGTTTATGATATTCACCTAACTGGTATGAAAAGCGACTCTGCAGACTTAGTTTTTCATGTAGGAAACGAATACGAAGGTAAAAATATCATCATTTTACATTATACAGATAATGATACTTATGAGGTTTATAAAACAACTGTAAAAAATGGACAAATATCTCTTAATGTAAAAGGATTTTCACCATATGTATTTGCTTTAGATGAAGGAACTGTGAGCAATATCTCCAAAGCACCAAAGACTGGCGATGCCGGTAACATTGCTCTTTGGACAAGTTTCATTTGTGGATCAGCACTTCTTGGATTTGCAATACTTTTGAAGAAAAAAACATACAAATAATATTTTATTATTGATAACTGATACAAAAAAACAGAGAGAATCTCATCAACTCCATGATGGATTCCCTCTGTTTTTTAATTTTCACTTCACTACCATCTTAAACTTTGCCAACAATTTTCTGCACTCTTCCGGTTCAGCAAAGTAATTAAGTCCCAATAACACCAGACTGCTTACTACACCAGATACTATTGCATATAAAAACCAGGACACAAAGGAGGTCATATTTTGCGGAACAACATAAATTCCGATTACAACTAATGCAGCTACAACAAATATATTTCTTCCTATTCTTGAAAACGTTCTTTTACCTGCGCCTTTTACCAGATATTTACTATTATATAAAATCACATCCAGTGATCGGTATCCGTAAGAACAAACCGTACCAATCAATACTCCTGCCATACCTAATTTCCGAATCAACGCTATCGATACTGCAAGGTTAATTACGGCTTCTATGATAGCCTGATATCTGGTTTCCTTATAATGTCCGGCTGCACAGATAATTGTAATCCCCGGTATCCGAATGTTCTGCAGCAATACAATCACAGTAAAGAGGACACCGATAAGCGGACGCACATAATCTACATCCGTCATATTCATGGTGTACACTGCAATAAACGGAATAATCAGCACGCCCATACATACAACACCAATAAATAAAATCACCAGATACATATATTCATAACTCGAATAATTTTCTCTGAGTACATCCTCTTCCCCTTTGGAAATCACTTCGCCAAATCCTGCAGTCAATCCATTTGAAAAAGATGTCAGCAGCGTATTCACTGCCGTCACGACCAGATTATAAGAAGAATAAACACTGACCTCCAATAAGGATCCACGTCCAATCAAAATTGTTAAGAGAACAACATCCGTATTATTTACAATAATCCCAACAATCTGATGCAAAAGCGCTGCTCCACGCTGCTCCAATGCATCCATCTTCGGTTCTGCATGAAAATCCACATCGGGATATTCTTTTTTCACATAAACACGCACTAAAACCAAACGCAATATATACACCCCGGTTGCAACTGCTTTTACGATCAAAACACTTGCCCCAAGATAAATCAAAAGGATAGAAACAGCCATATTAACAACTGTACCAACAGACTGAATCACCGCAACTACATAGCCTCTTTGATTGGCAGTAAGCAGCACCCTGTATTTTCCAAGAAAAAAGAAGTCCACTAATGTACTGCTGGCTAATACGAGCACCATGGTTCGCACCATACTCTGCTCCAATTGTCCGGAGATAAAAAACGGATACACCACAGCTAACAGAAGGACCAGTACCAAAAATAAGCTGCCGGAACGATTATAAAATTTTCTGGTCGCAGACAAGATAGAATTAACTTCCCCATCCTGCTCATGAGCCAGCGGTGCGTACAAGGCTACAACCGACGCAGTACCGATTCCGGCTTCCGCCAATCCCAAATACATCAAAAACTGATTGACAGAAGTAATCATTCCATTTACTGTCGAACCGTATGTTTCCATAAAAAAACGTGGCAATATAATTCCGGAAATCAATACCAGAAACTGCAAAAACAAATTCGCCACCATATTTTTCATTGCCAGTTTACTTCTCATATCCGATTCCTTTCTTTTGCTGATCCATTATGGAATCAAAAATCTGATCTATAATCTCCGAATCCACCGTTTCTTCAAATTTTCGAGCAAATAAATACGGAGACTCCATCAATTCTGTATAATCGTGCTTTCTCCACACATAGGGATTTCCACGTTTCCAGTCAATATAACGCAAAGACGCATAATAATCATCCTCCAACGAAAAAACCCGCTCCCGATACTCTGAATTCCATACAAGCGTCTGTACAAAAAACTCATCGCCACACAACGTTGCATGAAACAATTCCCTGATCAAGTCCTCATTCTGCAAAATGTAACCAACCAAATCATGCGTAACACTCACCCAGTTGGCTCCCAGACAATATTCCACTCCCGGTTTCTGACGTTTCACACCTAATCGGCGCTGCAAAAATAAAGAACATTTTTCCACCAGCCGTAAAAAACGGTGTCCTTCCCTGCCGATTCTTTCTTGCAGCCAATAGTACTGCTCATATTTATATCTGGACTCCTCCCAAAAACTTTTGGGGCAAAAATAGAGAAACTCCTTTCCCTTGTGTTCTGTAAAGAATGTATGAATCTCATCTTGTGTCTTCAGCGGCAAATCCGCTCCACTCAGCAGATGATAATATTCATAGCCTCTTTCCCAAGCCCCTCGAAACAGATTCAACTCACTCTGAATCTGACTATAGCCACCCCACTGTTCATGAATTCGCTCTACAAAGTATAAATCAGATTTATGGACAACCTCTTTTAATTCCGCAGCCTGAAATTCCACATCCAGTCCAATATGAATATATATATCATTTCGTTCATCATCCAAAAGCATCAACAATTTTTTCAGTACTTCAAACTGATGATGCGCTTTGATCAAATATGCATGTTTTCTATTCATTTACTTCTTTTTTCCTTCACTGATAAATACCAACTTCCGATACAACGGAATACTAATCAACAATACAATTGCCGAAATTTTACGATTTCTCTGAAAATACGGATTTTTCATGATTCGGCGAAAATGCTGTTTAATAAATGTCACCAGTTCCTCAAATCGATCAATTGAACGGTAATTTTCTTCCAAAAGCATCTTATCCAAGACAATAAATCTGGACCAGATCCACAGACATTCAGCCTCTTCCTCCAATTTCGGAAAGGCATGCTGCACAACCTGATAGTTCTTCGTATATCCGTCTATAATATCAAACAGTTTCGGGCGATATGCTTTTCCGGTAATACTGTCTGACCGATGCAGATAATAATATTTCGGCTTTGTCCCCACTGCAACTTTTTTAATTCTCTGCATCATATCTACAGTATAAAAAATATCCTCATACAGCTTTCCTTTCGGAAATTCCAGATCTGATATACAACTTCTCTTTATCAGCTTATTCCAAATTTCTCCCCGGATGGTATGTCCCCGTAAAATACAACGAAACGCCTCTTCTCCGCTGCAAACAAAATCCGGCTCTTCTTCCTGTTTTTCAATCCGATCTGCGTATACCTCATAAATGCCACAAGTTGCCATATCCGCATCTGCTTTCTTCAAATTTTCATAAAGATAAGACAACATATCTGCATCTATATAATCATCACTATCGATAAAAATCACATACTCTCCACAGGCAATTTTCATCCCCGCATTTCGAGCATCACTTAATCCGCCATTTTCCTTATGAATCACATGAATACGCGCATCCTTTTGGGCATATTCATCACAAATATTTCCACAAGTATCCGGACTCCCATCATCGACTAATATCAATTCATAATCTGTAAACGTCTGTGTCAATATCGAATCTACACATTTATGAATATATGGTTCCACCTTATAAACCGGTACAATCACGCTAATTTCAGGCATACTCTCCCTCCTAATGCAAATCAAACTGCTCTATTCTTCATAATATAATTTCAATTGCTGTGCCGCTGCTTCAATCTCATAGCCAGCCTCTTGGAATAAATGTTTAATTTCTTCCGGAGACTTCCTTGTATTTCTTTTCTCTGCCATCTTTTCCAGCTCTTCTGCCCACTTTTCAGGTGCATCCTGCAAAGAAACAAACTGCATCTGTTTTGTAAGATCAACATCATGAGTAACCGCCGATGATACAACACTCAAAATGCCTGTTGCCTGCGCCTCCAGCAATACGAGTGGAAGACCTTCAAACAAAGACGGAAATAAAAAGAGATCCATCGCTTTCAAAAGCTCCGGCACATCCTTCCGAAGTCCCAGAAATTGAACCTGTTTCTCCAGACCATATTCCTGCACCTTCTGCCTTACTGCCGGTTCCAGCTCTCCGGTTCCAATCAGTAATAACACAACATCGTCTCTCTTTTCTGTAAAAGCCTTCAAGATTTCTATCAAATATAAATGATTTTTCTGTTCTTCAAACCGACCTACATGTCCAATCACAAATTGATCTTCTAGCCGGAACTGTTTTTTCGCCTCTTCCCTCTGCATTTCAGTACACAGAAAATCTTCTAACCGCAATGCATTATGAATCAGATGCACCTTCCCACTCTTGAGAACTTTTCCAGTAAACAGCCACTCAGCAGCCACCTGACTGCATGCAAAATAATCTGTTGCAAAACAAGACAAAAAAGGCTTGTTTATCCTATGCAGTAGATTACGCACCACTCCCGGCGTAGAAGAATTGTGAGAATGTGCAATTACCTTTTTTACTCCTAGATGCCGCGCTGCCATAACCGGCACAATATTTGCAGCAGAGAGCATATTTACATGAACTGCATCGTAATGCCTCATCCGCAATATTTTTTTCATTTGCCGATAAAACGTAATCGGGCGTTTTCGGCCATCAACCGTATGATACACCTTACCGCCCAATGCGGTAATTTCATCTTCATATGCCAGTTTTGGAAACATACTGATAAAATCAAAGTGTACTCCCTGCTTTGTCAGTTCCCGGACATAATTCATTACAAAACTTTCAATCCCACCCGGATTGTACGACATTCCAATTTGTAAGATTCGCATGTCTTTTCTCCCATCTTCAGACTCTAATTACTTTGTGATGCTTTCAATCAAGTCCTTCCATTGTTCATAAATCTTTTCTTTTTGAAATTTATTTAGATTTTCTTTTGTATGCTCAGAAAATCGAATTCTAGTTTCTGGATTTTCGATCAATTTCCCGATACGCGCCGCCATATTTTCAAGATCATACGTAGGAATCAAAAAACCGTCCTGTCCATCTTCTATAATTTCCCGCGGTCCGGTAGTCACATCAAAGCTTACCATCGGAAGACCACAGGCTTTTGCCTCCAAAAGCACCAGCGGAAGTCCTTCTCGATAAGACGGAAGAACAAGCAATGCATACTCCGAATAATATTGATATGCATCCTTCACATTTCCTTTTAAAATAACCTGGGATTCCAGATGACAGTTCTTCACTTCCTGCTGCAGCCAATCAAACCGATCTCCTGTTCCATACAAATGCCATTGCCAGTCCGGATACTCCGGCAAAACCATTTTCGCAACCTGCATCAGCATATCATAGCCTTTTTCCTCACTGACCCGTCCCACCGTAAGAATCTTCTTCGAATTCACATCATACTCCGCTCTCGATGCAATAACTTCCGGTCGAATCCAGTTGTAAATGCTCTGGATTTTTTTCGGATTAGTATGAAACTTTCGTATATAATCCTGACGATTCTGTTCCGTCAACGTCACCGTCCGGTGAGAAATCAAAGAATCCCAAAAACGGAACAACGTAATATCCTTTTTCTCCCACTCATTCATCAAAGCGCCATGATCACAAAATACCAATTTTGTTTTTGTAACAAAACGCATTGGTGATGCAACCAGCGCCGGATGATTCTCCATCAGAAAAACCACATCAATCCCATTCTCCTTAATCCAATTCCGGAGCGGTTGAAAACATCTTGTAATTCGCTGACGAATGCGACAATCCTCTGTCAATTCTGCATGATAATGAATGCGAGGGTCAAACGTATAAGGCACTCGTTTTCCTTTTCCAAATACCGCAAAAATAAATACTTCATATTCAGCACAAAAAGCATTGGCAAGTGCTGTCGTCACCTGCTCAACGCCTCCTGTTACCGTCATATCATAATTTACAAATCCTATTTTCTTCATGTTATGATTCTTTCAATCTATTTCACTGGTTTCTTCTTAATCTTCCTTCAGTCTCTCAATCATATCCCACAGGCTCTCTGCAGAATTAAAATTCTCCGGAATAATCTCTGCCGGTGTTACAGACACCCCAAACTCATCCTCAATTTCTCCCACAATCGACAAGATTGCAAAGGAGTCTAACAGACCATCATCAATCAATGTTGTACACTCTCTATAATCCACATCCGGCTGAATCTCTTCCAAAATCTCAATCAACTTATCCATCGTATCTCTCACTTTCTATTTCTTATCTTTTTTATCGTTTGTTCCTTTTATTCTATCATTCCCATTATCAAATCACAAGTATCAGATTCCGTTAAAACAATGACTTTGCACCGTATCACGCACCAGTTCCAACCCGTTTTCCTCTGTTGCAAAAATCACCTTCGGAAATGCCCTGCTGAGGAACAGATAGATTCCCTCTGTAACGGAATACGCCCCGGTATTCTCAAATGCCAGCACATCTCCCATGATTTCCCCATGCAGCGGCATTTTTTTCACAAGAACATCGCTGACTGTACACAGGGATCCGCACACCGTCGTAACGTTTTCCACTCCATCTGCTTTTTCTTCAAAGTTTTCCCCATTTAACTGTTTAAAATAAGGGAGTTTCATCGCCATGGTCTGTCCGAAATAATTCAGATGATGGATTCCGCCATCCACGATTGCATAATGAACCCCCGCATTTTCCTTTTCATCTACTACTTTCGTTAGATATGTTCCGCAGGATGCCGCCATATACCGCCCCATTTCCAGCGTAATCTGCCCGTCAAACTGCATCTGCATCAACTGTTCTCTCAATTGATGCAACTCTGCTTTGGATTCGTCTCCCTCAGTTATAAAATACGGTATATAGAGTCCCGGACCATATTCCAACTCTTCCGCCTCATATCCATACAGCTCTTTTAATTCCGACAAAAGGCCGTCCAACTTCGCAATTTCCTGTTCCAGAATCTCCGCTTTTTTCTTCTGTGTTCCCGAATAGTACTGAACTCCCAAAATCTGTATTCCCGGATAATCTGCCCGATTCTTCACGATTGTTTTCAACACTTCTTCATCCAAACCAAATTGATTTCCACTTGTCAGCCGCAGTAATACACACAGTTTGAATCCCCGTTTTTCTGCCAATGACGCTAACATTTTAAACTGTTGTTCTGATTCGATCGTATGGATTCCAGCCGCCCCATATTTTTCTAAAATCTTTTCAATTTCTGCCTGTTCTTTATAAACTCCGGACAGTACCAATTGTTCTGCCGGAATTTGATTTCTCTCGCAAATTGCAAATTCTCCCGGAGAGCAAACTTCCAGACGAGCCAGATTCGCAGCCGCGGCTCCAATCAAAAATGGATTTGCCTTCATCGCATAACAAAGCTGAACCTGCGGTCCCAGCACTTCTTGAATCATCCGAATCCGATTCTGAAATACATCAATGTCAAATACATAGGACGGAGTTCCATATTCTTGCACTGCACGCGCGATCATTTTTGTATCCATCATATTTCCTCCAAATACTGCTTTTTCAACCGGTTTCTATCAATCTTTCCATTCTTATTTAACGGCATTTCCTCCAACGGATAAAAAACATTTGGCAGCATAAACATCGGTAATTTCTCTCCTAATTTCCGTTTCAGAGCTCGTTTTTCAATCGCCCCTTCATAAAACGCTGCAATCTTATTTTTCTTCTCATCAAATATACAACAACAACGAAGCACCTCTTCCACACCATTCATTGCCATCTCAATCTCTCCAAGCTCAATCCGATGCCCCATATGCTTAATCTGAAAATCTTTTCGACACTTATAGTACAGTTCACCATCTGTCCCATAGTAACCCAGATCCCCTGTCCGGTAAATCCGCTCTGTATACAATTCATTCAATGGATTTTGTACAAAAACACGATTTGTCTGCTCCGGATTGTTATAATATCCGATTGCAACAGCCGTTCCTGATACACAGATTTCTCCTGGAACATTTACCTCTGTTACTTCTTTATCTTCCTCGTTTAAGAGAAACACCTTCTCATTCGGAAATTCCCGTCCGATCGGAATACTCTCTCCTTCTGCAAACTCACGGTCAATCCGGTAATAAGTACAATTGCAAGTAATTTCTGTTGGCCCATACAAATTCACATACTCTGCATCCGGCAAGTATTTTTTCCACAACTGAAAATGTTTGATCGGCATTACTTCCCCGGAAAACATCACCTTTCGAATCTTTTCAGGAACTCGGTATTCAAAACCTTTTAAGGTCGTAATGATACACAATGATGTGGTATAAAAAAAGTTGACACCCCATTCTCAAGGATTCGAGATATAATCT
>CAJKWK010000001.1 GCA_905203555.1 uncultured Lachnospiraceae bacterium | reverse complement strand
AGCATCTGCCTTACAAGCAGAGGGTCACAGGTTCGAGCCCTGTAGGCCCCATAACAATTTCATATGCCGCAGTGGCGGAATAGGCAGACGCAAAGGACTTAAAATCCTTCGGGAGCAATCCCGTACCGGTTCAAGTCCGGTCTGCGGCAGGCGTAAAAATGACTTAAATCTTTGATTTGGGTCATTTTTTTTATTACATAGGAAACTACGTTCCTATATAATAAAAGCCCTTTGGGAGTCCTTTTTTTGGTGCTGTCACTTTACAAATACATTTGAGCAATAAGAGTAGGATAGATAAATTGTATTTATAAAAAACAGAGTGCGCTCTGGACATTGAACGGTAAATATTGTAAAATGCATTTTAACGGTATAAAAATAAATACAAAAGAATCGAGTGGAAAGGAAGTACGAGGATGAATAATCTTATAGAAATCAGATGGCATGGCCGGGGCGGACAGGGTGCGAAAACCGCTGCTTTGCTTTTGGCGGATGTGGCATTTCAAACGGGAAAATATGTACAGGGCTTTCCGGAATATGGTCCGGAACGGATGGGCGCACCGATTACAGCTTATAATCGAATCAGTGATACACAGATACGTGTACATTCCAATATTTATGATCCGCAGTATGTGGTTGTCGTGGATGAGTCTTTGCTGGAGGCAGTTGACGTTACCAGCGGATTGAAAAAAGATGGAGCGATCCTGATCAATACGCAGCGGACAAAGGAAGAAATCCTGCCGCATTTGCGTGGGTATGAAGGAGAGGTCTATATCATAGATGCACATAAAGTTTCTATGGAGGCGATGGGAAAATATTTTCCAAATACACCACTTTTAGCAGCAATCGTAAAAGTTGCGGGAATCATGGACGAAGATATTTTTATGAGGGAAATGGAAGCGTCCTTTAAACATAAATTTGCCAGCAAGCCGGAAGTAATAGAAGGAAATATGAAGGCTTTGAAACTGGCATTTCAGGAGGTGCGGTAATGACAGATATCAGTAAATTAGGAGTGAAGGCAGCTTGGAAAGATCTGACGGAGGGGATGATCATTGCCGGAGCAGGAACGTCCAAGGAATTTCATACGGGTGAGTGGTCAGAAATCAAGCCGGTATTCATAGAAGAGAAATGTAAACAGTGTTTATTATGTGTTCCGGTCTGTCCGGACAGTTGTATTCCGGTAAAAGAGAAGATGCGTGGGGCTTTTGATTACGATCACTGCAAAGGATGCGGCATTTGTGTAAAGGCGTGTCCGTTTGGCGCAATTACGATGGAAGGGGTGAAATAAAATGGGAAAGAGAGAACGTTTATCTGGAAATGAAGCGGTGGCAATTGCTTTGAAACAGATCAATCCGGATGTATTTCCGGCATTTCCGATCACACCGTCTACCGAGATTCCACAGTATTTTGCATCCTTTGTGGCTAATGGGGAAGTGGATACAGAATTTATTCCTGTGGAAAGTGAGCATAGTTCTATGAGTGCGGCCATCGGTGCATCATCAGCAGGAGCGAGAAGTCTGACTGCAACCTCATCCTGCGGATTGGCGTATATGTGGGAAGAATTATATATTGCAGCGTCCAATCGACTGCCGATCGCATTGGCGCTTGTCAATCGTGCACTGTCAGGCCCGATCAATATTAACTGTGATCATTCAGACAGTATGGGAGCCAGAGACGCGGGCTGGATTCAGATTTATGCGGAAAATAATCAAGAAGCCTATGATAACATGGTACAGGCATATCGCATTGCAGAACATAAGGATGTAAGACTTCCGATCATGATCTGCCAAGATGGATTTATTACCAGCCATGCGGTAGAAAATATTGAACTGCTGGATGATGCAGAGGTGAAGAATTTTGTAGGAGAATACGAGCCGGAAAATTATTTGCTGAACCCGGATTGCCCGATGGCTGTGGGCCCGTATGCGATTACAGATTACTATATGGAGGCAAAGCGGAATCAGGCAGAAGGTATGAAACATGCGGTTGGTGTCGTGCAGGAGGTGGCAAAGGAATTTGCAGAGCTTTCCGGAAGATCCTATGGATTATTTGAGGCTTATCAATTGGAAGATGCAGAACGAGCAGTGATCATGATTGGATCGGCAGCAGGAACAACGAAAGACGCAATTGATCAGCTGCGGGCACAGGGTGAGAAAGTTGGTCTTCTGAAGATCCGTCTGTTCCGTCCGTTCCCGGCAGAAGAGATTGCAGAGGCACTGAAACATGTAAAGGCAATCGCCATCATGGATCGTGCGGAGAGCTATACAAACCATGGCGGACCTCTCGGAGCAGATGTGATGTCGGCACTTTTCCGGGCAAAATCAGATGCATTGGCAGTAAATTATATTTATGGTCTGGGTGGACGTGATGTGCGCGTGGAAGATATGGAAGAAGTATTTGCAGCCTTACAACAGATGATAGAAGATGGTGATGCAGGTGAAACTTATCGCTATATGGGAATTCGTGAATAAGGGGGTGCAAAGAAATGAGTTATAATTTCAAAGAAACAATGAATAAACCGGAGCGGCTTGCACCGGGACATAGAATGTGTGCAGGCTGTGGCGGAACAATTGCAGTAAGAAATGTACTGCGTGGTCTTCATGAAGGGGACAAAGCGGTGATTGGAAATGCGACCGGATGTCTGGAGGTATCAACCTTTACCTATCCTTACACCGCATGGGAAGACAGCTATATCCACAATGCCTTTGAAAATGCCGGAGCTACGATGAGTGGAGTGGAAGGCGCTTACAAGGCATTGAAGAGAAAAGGAAAATTAAAGGAAGACGAAACGTATAAGTTCATTACATTTGGCGGAGACGGCGGTACTTATGATATCGGAATGCAGTCCCTGTCAGGCGCTATGGAGCGAAATCATGACATGGTGTACGTTTGCTATGACAATGGCGCATATATGAATACCGGAATCCAGCGTTCTTCTGCTACTCCGATGTATGCGGATACGACGACAACGCCGGTAGGAAGTGAAAGCAATGGAAAGCCGCAGAACCGAAAGGATCTGGCATCTGTCATTGCGGCGCATGATATTCCGTATGTAGCACAGACTACTTTTGTACAGAATTTTAAAGATCTGCACATTAAGTCGGAAAAGGCAATCTATACACCGGGCGCAGCGTTTTTGAATATTATGGCGCCATGTCCTCGTGGATGGAGATACAATACGCCGGATATTATGGAAATCTGTAAATTAGGTGTAGAGACTTGTTATTGGCCACTGTTTGAAGTTGTAGAAGGCAAATGGATTCTCAACTATGAGCCAAAGAAAAAACTGCCGATTGAAGAATTTTTAAGACCACAGGGCAGATTTAAGCATTTGTTCAAAAAGGAAAATGAGTATCTTCTGGAAGCCTTCCAAAAGGAAGTAGACAGACGTTGGGAAGACTTATTGTTCCGTTGTTCAAAATAAGGAAAACAGAATGTTCGGCATTTGTAATGGGGAGATGGCATCAAAAGTTACGGATGACCGGACATTTGTTAATGTAGGAGGAGACATGGACAATTGGATTATAGGAACGGCCGGACATATTGATCATGGGAAAACGGAACTGATCAGGGCGTTGACCGGGAGAAATACGGATACTTTAAAAGAAGAGCAGAAAAGAGGGATTTCCATTGATCTGGGATTTACTTACTTTGAACTCCCGGATGGTATGCGTGCCGGAATCATAGATGTACCGGGACATGAAAAATTTCTTCCCAATATGCTGGCAGGTGTCTGCGGAATGGATCTGGTATTGCTTGTAATCGCATTGGATGAGGGGGTTAAGCCACAGACGCTGGAGCACATAGAGATTCTTTCGCAGCTGGAAGTGGACAAAGGAATCGTAGTTTTGACCAAACAGGATTGTGTGGAACCGGAGTGGGCGGAACTGATGGAGGAAGAAATTGGGGAAAACCTTCAGCAGACAGTGTGTGAAAACTGGCCCAGAATCAAAGTGTCTTCCAAAACCAAAGCGGGAATTGATTCGCTGAAAGCGCTGATCGTAAAACAACTTTGTCAGGAAAGAACAAAACGGAATCCACAGGCGCCTTTTCGGATGCCGATTGACCGGGTCTTTTCTCTGGAAGGGCGCGGGACAGTAATTGCCGGAACCGTTTTGGAGGGAACGATTTGCCGGGATGAAAATGTGGAGCTGTATCCTTCCGGAATATGTGTTCGCATCCGGGAAATACAATCTTATGGAACAACGGTTTCTACTGCCCGGGCAGGACAGCGTGCGGCATTGCTCGTGGCGGGAATTAAGAAGGAACAAATTGCGCGGGGAGCTGTGGCTGCGGCGGAAGGGACACTGCAGTTATCAGAACGGCTGGATGTAAAGCTCCGGATGGCAAGAGATACGAAACGAACATTAAAAAACAGGATGCGGCTGCATTTGCATATCGGAACCAGTCAGCGTGTGTGCAGAGTGGTCTTGTTTGGCAGCGAGGAATTGAAGGCAGGAGAACAAGGTTATGCACAGCTGCTCTTAGAGGAGCCACTGGCAGTAAAAAAGAGAGATCCTTTTATTCTTCGTTTTTATTCACCATTGGAAACCATCGGTGGAGGAATGGTATTGGATGCGTGCGCACCAAAACACAAACGCTCGGATAGCAGAGTACCGATGCGGTTTGCCCAGATGGAAGAGGGAAAGAGCGAACAGTTGTTATTGGATACGCTGCAGACGTTTGAAGGACAGCTGGTGTGTGTGGAAGAACTGGCAAGGAGTACCGGACTGGATGAGGATTGGATTACAGAACAGGTTACGGAAGGGGAGATCAGCGGAGTACATTTCTTCAAAGGGAAAAAAACAGGATATGTGGTGTCGGATCAATCCCTGGATTTCTGGAAACAAAAGAGTATGGAATGGATGGAAGAATATCGGAAGAAACATCCTTATCAAAGTGAAATCTCCAAAGCGGTATATCAAAAAGCGTTTTTTCCAAAATGGACCAAAGAGCAGTTTGAAGTTTTGTTTCAGTATTATGCAGATCAGGGCTTGTTTTTGGAAGGAACCGGAGTGGGCGGAGGAGAAACGTTTGTATGTTTATTCTGTCCGGTGCGCCGGGACGGGCGGTTTCTGGAGAGTCGAAAACTGATTTTGAAAAGGTTGGAGAAGGCTCGTTTTCAATTTATCAGGGGCGAAGAACTGCGATCGGAGACGCTGTCGGAAGTCTCGTATCGGGAATTGATGGGAACATTAGAATATGAGGGCTGTATCGTGCATATTTCGGAGGATTATTATACAACATCAGAACTTGTCGAAGAGGCGATCGAACGGACAAAAGTGTATTTTCAAGAACAGGAAGTGCTGACGTATACGGCTTTGAAAACGAGGTTAGAAACAACGAGGCGTTCCGTCAAAGCGCTGGTTTCGTATTTTGACAGGAAAGGGATCACCAGGCCGGCGGGAGGAGAAACAGAACGCCGGAAAGGTACGTTCTTTTATTGAATTTTCAAGAGATACAGAGTATAATCAGCTTAGTGGTACATTAAATCATAGAATAAGGAGAGATACAACAATGATTGAATGGAAGAATTTTGATAGTCTGGATGCTTATGAAACTATTGCAGATGTAGATCGTGTAAATCTGGCAGAGGTAATGTCAGGAACAAATGGAGCAGATCGTGTGAAATCCTACAGCGTTCCGATGGCAGCAGGACTTGCATATAACTACGCAGCAAAGCAGGTTGATGAGAATGTCCTTTCAGCGTTGGAAAAGCTGGCTGAAGAAGCACAGTTGGTTGAAAAATATAAAGCGTTGTATAATGGCGAGATGATCAATACCGGGGAGAAACGTCTGGTACTTCATCAGCTGACACGCGGACAGCTCGGCGATCCGGTTATGGCAGATGGCGTGGACAAACGCGCATTCTATGTAGAACAGCAGGAGAAGATTGCTGAGTTTGCGAACAAAGTACATAATGGTGAGATTACCAATGCAGCCGGAGAAAAATTTACAACGGTAGTACAGATCGGAATCGGCGGAAGTGATCTGGGACCGCGTGCGATGTATCTTGCTCTGGAGAACTGGGCAAAGAAAAATGACACGTTCAAGATGGAGGCAAAATTCATCAGCAACGTGGATCCGGATGATGCGGCAGCAGTATTGAACTCTATAGACGTTGCACATTCTATTTTCGTGCTGGTATCGAAGTCCGGTACAACATTGGAGACATTGACGAATGAGTCTTTCGTAAAAGATGCGTTGAAAAATGCAGGTCTGGATGCATCTAAGCATATGATCGCAGTTACAAGTGAAACCTCTCCATTGGCAAAGAGTGATGATTATCTGGCTGCATTCTTTATGGATGATTATATCGGAGGTCGTTTCTCATCCACTTCAGCAGTAGGCGGGGCTGTACTTTCATTGGCATTTGGTCCGGAAGTATTCGCACAGTTCTTGGAGGGAGCAGCAGAAGAAGACAAGCTGTCTATGAATGAAGATCTGCTGCAGAATCCGGAGATGCTGGATGCGCTGATCGGTGTGTACGAGAGAAATGTACTTGGTTATCCGGCAACAGCTGTATTGCCTTATTCACAGGCTTTGAGCCGTTTCCCGGCACATTTACAGCAGTTAGATATGGAATCCAATGGAAAATCTGTCAATCGTTTCGGAGAGCCGGTTGATTATGTGACAGGACCGATGATCTTTGGTGAACCGGGAACCAACGGACAGCATTCTTTCTATCAGTTGCTGCATCAGGGAACAGATATTGTGCCACTGCAGTTTGTTGGATTTAAAAACAGTCAGATTGGTACGGATGTAGTCATTGAGGAAAGCACGAGTCAGCAGAAACTCTGTGCAAATGTAGTGGCTCAGATTGTTGCTTTTGCATGTGGTAAGAAGGATGAAAACCGCAATAAGAACTTTGAAGGCGGTCGTCCGTCCAGTATTATCATCGGAGAGCAGTTGGATCCGAAGTCTTTGGGAGCGCTTTTGGCACACTTTGAGAATAAGATTATGTTCCAGGGATTTGTATGGAATGTAAACAGTTTTGACCAGGAAGGTGTACAGCTTGGTAAGGTGCTTGCAAAACGTGTCCTTGCACATGATACAGACGGTGCATTAAAAGAATATAGCGATTTGTTGAATATTTAAGTGAGGATATAAAAACCGGCAGCAGGAAGTCTGTTGCCGGGATATTTTTTATTTACAATGAAAAATATCTCCTTACGAAAAGAGTTTCTGCATATCTTCCGGCAGCGGAGCAGTGAATTCCAGAGGTTCCTTTGTAATAGGATGGAGAAAGCGCAGGCAATAGGAGTGAAGAGCCTGGCGCTGTATGTACTCCATGTCAGGATTGTAAAGGTAATCTCCAATCAACGGAAAACCGAGATATTTCATATGAATGCGGATCTGATGGGTGCGTCCTGTTTCTAAATGAAGAGAAACAAGGCTGTGCCCGTTTTTTTCTTCTATAACTTTGTAATGCGTAACGGCACGTTCTCCATGCTCAAAATCTACCATGCGTTCAATCACTGAACCGGATTTGCGGGAAAGAGGGGCGTCAATGGTACCACAAGGCGGTGTTACAGAACCTCGGACGATAGCGAGATATTCCCGGTCAATCTGGTGTTTATATGCATAGGAGGATAGGATGTTGGAGCTGACCATGTGTTTGGCGATGACAGTCACTCCGGAAGTATCCCGATCCAAACGATTGGTACATCGGAAGATAAATGGTTTGTTCTGCTGAGCATAGTAGTAGGCGCAGGCGTTGGCGAGAGAATATTCATAATTATTCATGGAAGGATGAATGGGCATTCCGGCAGGTTTGTTGACGACAAGAATATCCTCGTCTTCATAGAGAATGTGAAGGGGAAGATTCGTTGGCGGAATCTTTTCCGAAACAGCAGTTTCTTGAATGTGAATCACTAAAACATCTCCGGCAGAGAGCACTTCGGTGAGATAAGACCAAACGCCATTACGGAGAACACTTTCTTTCATTTTTTTAAGATCCGTCAGATTTTGACGGGAATATCCATGATGACGCAGGAACTGCTCAATGCGCAGCCCTGCGTCTTGTTCTGTAATATGGTATGTAAGTATGCGGTTCATAGAATACCTTTCGTTCTGTTATTGATAATAAATCTTAGTACTTCCATTGATCGTTTCCTGAATAGAATCCCGAATAGCTGCTTTGGCTCTATTTATATCACGCTGTTCAATCGCATCGATCAGCAGTTTGTTTCGTTTGTCCATTGGCTCCAGACCATGCAGTTTGAAGTAACGTTCCAGCAGCATCACATTTGGAATCTTGAAAGAAGAAAACAAAATTGGCAGCAGGATATTTCCGGAAAGGACGGTAAGCAGATGGTCAAATTCATACATGAGTTCTGCCCAGTCATGTGGAATGGTTGTTTCGTGAAAAGAGTTTAATATCCGGCGAAGAGCCTGGATATTTTCATCGGTAATGTCCGGTACAACTTGTTCCAACGCGTAATCCATGAAAATCAGACGGATATCCAAAACGGAATGAATGTAATCCTCGGTAATACTTCCGTTTTTCATAATTGCGATCAGGATATCAATCGTTCCATGCTTTTTGTAATCGGCCACATAGGTTCCCTGTCTGGGGACGATGTTTAAAAAGCCGCGGTGTGCAAGGTCTACAATGCCATCGTTTACGACAGAACGGGAAATCTGCATCTGTTGAGCCAGTTCCCGTTCCGGAGGCAGTTTTTCTCCGATAGAGAGTTCACCGGAAAGTATCATGGATTCAATTTCTGTTACAAACAGTTCTTTTAATGTGGGCGAACTGATTTTTTTAAATTCCATAAGGTACTCCTTTCAGCAGTTGTTCTGTACCTCATTTTAATGTAGTGAGGGGAATTTTGCAAGTATTGACAACAATAGAAAAAGAGATTACACTCTAGGCAATCAATGCGTGGAATATAGAGTATAAAGAAGAAAATAGAATAGAAAATATAGAGGAAAGGAAGGAAAAGAACATGAAAAGATTTCAGCGTATTTTTGTAATTGTAATGGATTCTCTTGGAATCGGGGCAATGCCGGATTCGGAACGATTCGGAGATATTGGAGTTAATACATTGGGACACATTTCAGAGTCGGTAGATTCGTTACAGATGCCGAATCTGCAGAAGCTGGGAATGGCAAATCTGACCCCACTAAAACAGGTGGAGGCAGTGGAAAAACCTCTGGGATACTATGGGAAAATGCGGGAGAAGAGCAACGGAAAGGATACCATGACCGGTCACTGGGAAATGATGGGATTGGAAGTGACCAAACCATTTAAAACATTTACTGAGAATGGATTTCCGCCGGAGCTGATCGCAGAATTGGAGCGCAGGACCGGACGAAAGGTTATCGGAAATAAAAGCGCCAGTGGAACCGAGATTCTGGAGGAACTGGGGGAGGAAGAGATAGCCACCGGTCATATGATTGTCTATACATCGGCAGATTCTGTTTTGCAGATCTGCGGGAATGAAGAAACTTTTGGGTTGGAGGAATTGTATCGCTGTTGTGAGATTGCGCGGGAACTGACGATGAAGGACGAATGGAAGGTGGGACGTGTGATTGCCCGTCCGTATGTAGGAAAAAAGCGTGGAGAATTTAAGAGAACGAGCAATCGGCACGACTATGCATTGAAACCGTTTGGAAAGACCGCTCTGGATGCATTAAAAGAGGCAGGATTGGATGTGATTTCGGTCGGGAAAATCAAGGATATTTTTGATGGACAGGGGATTACAGAGGCTTATAAATCCAAGAGCTCTGTGCATGGAATGGAACAGACGATTGAAATTGCACAGAAAGAGTTTCAAGGTTTGTGCTTTGTGAATCTGGTGGATTTTGATGCCCTGTGGGGACATCGGAGGAATCCGGCAGGCTATGCACAGGAGATTGAAAAATTTGATGTGAACCTGGGAGTGCTGCTTGAAACGCTGCGAGCAGAGGATCTGTTGATTCTTACGGCAGACCATGGAAATGATCCGACTTATACGGGAACGGATCATACAAGAGAGAAGGTTCCGTTTTTGGCATACTCTCCATCTATGACAGGTGGTCAGGAACTGCCCGAGGCAGATACATTTGCAGTGATAGGCGCAACAGTGGCAGAGAATTTCGGCGTACAGATGCCGGAAGGGACGATTGGGACTTCTGTGTTGGAAGTGTTGAAGTAAGGCATTGGAAACTCTGGTGGAAAGAGATAGGAGATTTTTGACAAAATAAAAAATCCATGATAAAATAATTTTATTAAAAACGGTTTTATTAAAAATGGTTTTAATAAAAATAGTTTTAATAAAATCTGTTTTAGTAAATTTATCTTAATGAAATGGAGGCGGGAGTATGAGTGAATTTATTGGAAGAAAAGAAGAATTAAAAACACTTTCCAAACTATACGAAAAATCAGGATTTCAAATGGCTGTCATATATGGAAGACGGCGAATTGGGAAATCCACCCTGCTTACAGAGTTTATCAAGGATAAAAAGGCTGTCTATTATGTAGCAACGAAGGTGGGAACAGAGCGGAATCTGGAATTGCTTGCACAGGAGGTTGTTAGGATACTTGCACCAACTTTAAGAGATGTTTCTTTCAAGAAGTTGGAGCATTTGTTATCATTTATAGGTGAAAATACACAGGAAAGACTTGTTTTTATTATAGATGAGATTCCATATTGGGCAGAGAAAGATGAGGGACTGTTATCTATATTTCAGAAATATGCAGATGGAGAATGGGCAGACAAAAACATTCTTTTCATATTATGCGGTTCTGCGTTGAGCTTTATGGAAAATAAAGTGTTAAGTGAAAAAAGCCCGCTTTTTGGAAGACGGAGCGCTCAAATAAAATTAGAGGCTTTTGATTATTTGGAATCAGCGGAGTTTGTTCCGAATTATTCCAATGAAGAGAAAGCAATCTGTTATGGCGTGACAGGAGGTGTTGCAAAGTATCTTTCTTTATTTGATCGGGAAAAAAGCCTTGATGAAAATTTGATAGAGCTTTTTTTCAATAAGAATGGATATTTATATGATGAAACGAGAAATCTTTTGATTCAGGAATTTAATGATATTACAGTAGTAAATAATATTATTGAACAGATTTCTTTGGGAGAGAATACGTTAAATCTGATTGCCGGAAAGGTACATGAAAGTGAAACAGCAGTACTGTATTCGCTGAAGAAGTTAATATCAGTGGGGCTGGTGGAGAAGAGAAAATGCATTACGGAAGAAAAGAACAAAAAGAAAACGCAGTATGTTTTGAAGGATCAAATGTTTCGTTTTTGGTATTCTTACGTGCAGGCGGCAGTCAGTTCTGTTGAGATAGGCAGAGGAGATGTTTATTATGAACGTGTTGTAAAACCACAGATTCATACATTTATGGGAACTATATTTGAAGAGATGTGTAAATATTATACTTTAAAAGCGGGGCTGGATGGAAAGCTGAGTTGTTTTGTTACAGAAGTTGGGACATGGTGGGGGACGGAATTGCTGGATATGGATGGTGTAAAGAGAATCCAGTCTGCAGATATTGATGTTGTTGGACTTTCTTCAGTTGATCATAAGATAATAGTCGGTGAATGCAAATTTAAAAACGAAAAATTGGATAAAGGAATTTATGAAACTTTAGTTCGTCGGAGCAAAGCCATTCCGGTAAAATATCCTGTGGTGGGATATATTCTTTTTTCTTTGAGTGGATTTAGTCAATGGATAGAAGAAAATACAGATAGAAAAATGGTACAATTGATTACTTTGGATGATATGTACAGGCAGAGAGTCAATTGAGATATATGTGAATAGAAAAGGAATCTTTAAAAATCAGGAGTATTTTTGGAGATTCCTTTTTCTTTTGCAGAATATTATGATTCAAAACTGGTTCTGGTTGAACCAAGTAATATAATTTCGCAAGAGAAGGTCAGCAAAAAGTGAAAAATATGTGAAAAAATAGACAAAAATCAATTGACGTATTCGACAAAAAGGTCTACACTAAGGCTAAGACAGTCCGTAATATATTTTGGTTAAACCAGCATAGCATGAAAAATAGAACGAAAAAGGGATTGTAAGGAGAAAAAGGGATAGGAAAGGAAGTGGAAAGATGGCAGAGGAAAGAAAGCTGATCCTGAAGCTGGGACAGATGATCACTGATCGTATTGGAGTGAAGGTGACGGTGGATGATCCAGAGTACTGGGGATTAGCAGAAGTACTGACAGATGAGATGGCAGAGGTTTGCCTTTCTATGAAAGTACGAAAGCCGATGACATTGGAAGAAATTGCAAAAAAGAGTGGAAAGGATATCAAGCGTGTAGAAGAACTGCTCCAGGAGATGTCCGTAATCGGAATGATTGAGTACAACTGGGAGAATGCAGATCATCACAAACAGTATGTACTTCCGATGTTTGTTCCGGGATGTGCAGAATTTATGATGATGAATGAAAAACAGGTGGAAGAACATCCGATCATTGCAGATTTCTTTGAAAATATGTCTCGTTTGCCACTTGAAAAAGTAACTCCGATGGTGCCATTGGGTGGTTCCGGTATCGGAATGCATGTCATTCCGGTGGAAAAAGCGATTCCGGCACAGCAGCAGTCAGCAAGCGTAGAGCACATTTCTCATTGGCTGAAGAAATATCAGGATAAGTATGCAGTAGGTGCATGTTCCTGTCGTCGTCAGCAGAGAGTGCGTGGTGAAGGCTGTGGAGAAATCGAGGGTGATCTGTGTATCGGTGTAGGTGATATGGCAGATTATCTGGTGGAGACCAACAAAGGACGTTATGTAGACTATGATGAAGTGATGGAGATCCTGGAGCGTGCTGAGCGAAATGGATTTGTACATCAGATTACAAATATTGACGGCGAGGATAAGATTTTCGCAATCTGTAACTGTGCACCGGGGGTTTGTAATGGTCTGAGAACTTCTCAGTTGTTCAATACACCGAATATGTCACGTTCGGCATATCGTGCGCATGTGGAAAAAGAGAAATGTGTTGCCTGTGGTCAGTGTGTAGAAGTCTGTCCGGTAGGCGCAGCAAAGTTGGGACAGAAGTTATGCACGAAGAACGGCGGCGAAATCCAATATCCGAAAGCACTTCTTCCGGATGCGGAAAAGTGGGGGCCGGATAAATGGGACAGAAATTATCGTGATAATGCAAAAATCAATTGTTATGATACAGGAACAGCTCCATGTAAGACCGCATGTCCGGCGCATCTTCCGGTACAGGGATATGTGAAGATGGCAGGAGAAGGCAGATATATGGATGCCCTGAAACTGATCAAGCATGAGAATCCATTCCCGGCAGTCTGCGGAGCAATCTGTAATAGACGTTGTGAAGAGGCTTGTACACGTGCGACCATCGATCAGGCAGTGGCAATTGATGAGATCAAGAAGTTTATTGCCGAGCAGGAACTGAAGGCAGAGAATCGCTATATTCCAATCTGTGAGAATCATGAAGGAGAAATGTTCCCGCAGAAAATCGCAGTGATCGGAGCAGGCCCGGCAGGCATGTCAGCCGCATATTATCTGCGGACAAAAGGGTATCCGGTAACAATCTTTGAAAAAGAATCCAGAGCCGGCGGTATGTTGATGAACGGAATTCCGTCTTATCGTCTGGAAAAGGATATCATTGAGGCAGAAATCGATGTTCTCCGCGAGATGGGAATTGAGTTCAAATACAATGTAGAAGTCGGAAAAGATATTACGATCCAGCAGCTTAGGGAAGAAGGCTACAAAGCCTTCTATGTAGCAATCGGTGCACAGGGCGGCCGTATGGCAGGCGTTCCGGGCGAAGATGGAGAAGGCGTTGTGACCGGAGTGGATTTCCTTAGAAATGTGAATCTGGATGAGGCACATGCCAAGGTAGAAGGACGTACGGTTGTCATCGGAGGCGGAAACGTAGCCATTGACGTGGCAAGAACAGCGCTGCGTGCAGGTTCTGAACAGGTATCTATGGTTGTGTTGGAGAGCAGAGAAGAGATGCCGGCAGCAAAAGATGAGATACAGGAGGCAGAAGAGGAGAATATTCAGATCTTAAATAGCTGGGGACCGAAAGAAATCCTTCTGGAAAACGGCAAGGTCAAAGGAATTGTTCTGAAGAAATGTGTCTCTGTATTTGATGAAAATCACAGATTCCGTCCGATTTATGACGAAGAGGAGTGCATGACCATCGACTGTGAAAATGTATTCCTTTCTATCGGACAGAGCATTCAGTGGAACGGATTGCTGGAAGGCACCGCAGTGGAGCTGAATCAAAACGGAACTGCAAAGGCAGACCCGGTGACCTATCAGACCGCAGAGCCGGATATTTTTGTGGGTGGGGATATTTACACCGGACCGAAGTTTGCAATTGATGCAATTGCGGCAGGAAAAGAAGGCTGTGTATCCATTCACCGTTTCGTACATGAAGGACACTCTCTGACACTGGGAAGAGATTTGCGGAAGTTCGTAGAATTGGATAAGAGCAATGTAGAGATCGAGGCATTTGACAATGCAAAACGTCAGATTCCGGGAAAGAAAGCGGGAGTTGCAACACAGACCTTCCGCGACTTGCGTTCTACATTTACAGAAGAGCAGATTCGTACCGAGGCAAAACGCTGTCTTGGCTGTGGAGCCTCCATCGTAGATGAGAACAAATGTATCGGCTGTGGTCTGTGTACAACACGCTGTGAATTTGATGCAATTCACCTGAGCCGTGATTTGCCGGAAGCAAGTCATATGCGTACAGCAGAGGACAAATTAAAAGGAATTCTGCCCTATGCTGCAAAGAGAGCAATCAAGATTAAGTTAAATAAGAAGAAATAAAAAGAAATATAACAACCGGATAGAACTGGTTGCGGAGGAGAACAAAAAGATGCATGAATTAGGGATTATCGTACATATCAACAAAACATTGCACAGTATTGCGCAGGAGAACCAACTTACAAAGATTGGTTCTGTGACATTGGAAATCGGTGAGGTAAGTACGATTGTTCCGGAATATCTGTTAGACTGTTGGGCATATTACCGGAAAAAATTTCCATTGATAGAAGAGGCAGAGTTACGGTATGAAATGCTGCCGGCAGTGACTTTTTGTGAAGACTGCAGCCAGACATATCCCACTGTCCAATACGGACGGGAATGTCCCTATTGTCACAGCGGACATACATATCTGGTGACCGGAGATGAGTGTAATATTAAGGAAATAGAAGCGCAATAGTGTCCGGAGCATCAGAGACAGAGGGTAAATGAGAGAAGGAGGCATGATTATGTTATTTCATGTGTATGGCGGAAACGCCTTGTATCAGTGGATTGCAATGCTGGGAGTATTGCTTGGATTGATTTTGTTAAACGAAGTTGCGAGAAGAACAAAACAGGGTGGAATCGTAATGTTTTTTGTGATTCCGATTATTTTGACCATTTATTTTATTGCAATCGCAGTATCGGCAGGGGCCGGCAAAGAATGGGCGCTGAATAATCAGACCTATCAGTATATGAACGGCTGGTTCCATTATGCGAAGCTGTACGCTTCATTAGCCGGATGTATCGGATTCATGATGATCAAATACGAATGGGGAATCGGCAAAAAACATTGGTTCAAAGCATTCCCATTTGCAATTGTTGCAATTAATATTCTGATTGCTGTTGCCAGTGATTTTGAGTCAGCGATTAATGGCTGGTACAGCTGGTGGCTGTCTTCAGAAGATGTATGGCTGTACGGCGGATGGCATAATGTATTCAATGGAATCGCCGGAATCCTGAATATTTTCTGTATGACAGGATGGTGGGCTGTTTATACTTCCAAAGACAAGAAAGATATGATCTGGCCGGACATGATCTGGGTATACATTCTCGTATATGACGTATGGAATTTTGCTTATACATACAACTGTCTGCCGACACATTCATGGTTCTGCGGAATCGCACTTCTGCTTGCTCCGACAATCGCTGCATTGTTCTGGAATAAGGGCGGCTGGATCATGAACCGGGCAAATACGTTGTGTATCTGGTGTATGTTTGCGCAGGTATTCCCACTGTTCCAGGAGACTTTATCGGATGGAACACAGTTGTTCCCATGGGCTACACTTCCGGTACTGTACAAAGACGGAACATTGAACGGAATCGTAGCCGGCGGCTCCGCAAATGCAGATCCGACAATGATGACTATTATCAGTGTAATTGCACTGATCGTAAATGCAGCAGCGTTGATTTACATCATCAGAACAGCGTTGAAGAATAAGACAAATCCTTATAAAGGAGAAATCTTTACAAACTTCAAGTATTATAAAGATGCAGCTGCAAGAGCTGAGATCAAATAATTCAGTATTCAAAAAATGAAGAGAAAGAGACGGACTTCTTTGGTGTGACGAAGGAGTCCGTTTTCTTTTATGGAAAGGCTTGACAATACAGAGGATATGCATGACAATAGGAAATGGTGATAATATCAACAATATGAACATTAAGAAGGAGACGAGCAATATGAGAATCGGAATCGGAAATGATCATTCAGCTCTGGATTTAAAAGCAGAGGTTGTAGAATATTTAAAAGCACAGGGACATGAAGTAGTAGATTATGGAACCAATTCCACAGAAAGCTGTGATTATCCGGTATATGGGGAAATCGTTGGAAAAGCTGTGGCAAGCGGAGAAGTAGAAAAAGGAATTTTAATTTGCGGAACCGGACTTGGAATTTCTTTGGCAGCGAATAAAGTGCCGGGCGTACGGGCAGCAGTTTGCAGTGAACCATATACAGCGAGAATGTCCAGAGCACATAACGACTGCAATATTCTGGCATTCGGTGCACGTGTCGTAGGAGCGGAGCTTGCTAAGATGATTGTAGAAGTATGGCTGAATACAGAATTTGAAGGCGGTCGTCATCAGCGCAGAGTGGATATGATTATGGACGTGGAGAAACGTGGATAGAACCGCAGAGTATAGAAAGTAAAGAAAACAAAAGCCCTAAAAGACAAAAAGCAGCTCACAGAGGAGCAGTGGAGATGGATAGAGTCGTTCCACGCTCTTATGTGGGCTGTTTTGAATTTTGGGGTTATAAGGTTGCCAGTAAGTCCTCTAACACATCATCTACAGAATCGGTTACATAAGTAGAATAGTAAGAAATTCCCGGCGCTGCGTTGGACATGGCGTAGCTTGTGCCGACAAACTGCAGCATTTCTACGTCATTGTACTGGTCACCGAATGCCATACATTCTTCCGGCTTGATGTTCAGTTCTTTGATCAACTGTTCCAGGGCGGCTCCTTTGTTTGTTCCCGGTGCAATGAAGTCAATCCAGATATTTCCGGAAGTAACGACTTTGATTTCGGAGCCGAATAAATCCTGCAGATGTTTCAGATATTTGTCGATGATATGAGGACCATCGTTCATGCTGCAGATTGCAATTTTTAAAATCGGACCATCTACAGTACGGATATCATCTACAATCTGTGTCGTATTGTGCATAACATTGACGATATGATTGACAAAGTCAGGATTATTATTTTCTATAAAACAGGAATCTTCGCGGGAAATCACAATTTCAAACCGCGTGTCTTTTTTGATTTCATTTACAATACGTGTTGCCAGCTCCGGATCAATGATTGAACGGCTGATGACTTTTCCGTTATGGATACAAACGGAGCCATTTTCTGCAATGTATGATATTTCATCCTTGATTTGAGAGAATACACGAACTTCGTTGTCATATTGTCTCCCGCTGGCAGCGACAAAATGAATTCCTTTTTGGACGAGCTGATGGATCAGATCAAGAGAGTGTGGAGATAATTGCTGTGCTCCGCCCTGAAGAAGTGTTCCGTCCAAATCGCTTGCTACTAATTTTATCATGTTGAAATCCTCCATATATAAAATCCTTATCTATCTTAACGTAAAAAGGGGCTTTTGTATAGTCCGGTTTCCGGGTTTGTTGAAATCTTGTTTTATGGAGATAAAAATGTTAAATATATTATAAATATATGTACAAGATATTACAAAAAAATGTTGTTTTTTCTAAAAAAAGATTGTATTTCAGAGTCAATACGAATATAATAGGAATGATTTATTCGAAATTATATTTTATAAAAGGGGATAAAAACATGGGAAAATATTTTGGAACAGATGGTTTCCGCGGAGAGGCTAATAAAGTACTGACAGTTGAGCATGCATTTAAAGTCGGACGTTATCTTGGCTGGTATTTTGGAAAAGACCATAAAGCAAGAATTGTGATCGGAAAAGATACAAGACGCAGTAGTTATATGTTTGAGGATGCTCTCTCAGCAGGATTAACTGCCTCCGGTGCGGATGCATATCTTCTCCATGTAACAACAACACCAAGTGTTTCTTATGTGGTAAGAACAGAAGATTTTGATTGTGGTATTATGATTTCTGCAAGTCACAATCCATATTATGATAATGGAATTAAAGTCATCAATGGAAAAGGACATAAGATTGAAGCTGAAGTAGAAGCGCAGATTGAAGCATATATTGACGGAAAAATTGAAGAACTGCCTCTGGCAATACGTGACCAGATCGGACGTACAGTAGACTATGCGGCAGGAAGAAATCGTTATATCGGACATTTGATTTCTCTGGCAACCCGTTCGTTCAAAGATATGAGAGTTGGTTTGGATTGTGCAAACGGAAGTTCCTCAGATATTGCAAAGAGCGTATTTGACGCACTTGGAGCAAAAACTTACGTAATCAGTAATGAGCCGGACGGCTTAAATATTAATACAAATTGCGGTTCTACCCATATTGAACAGCTGCAGGCATTCGTAAAGGAAAAGAAACTGGATGTCGGATTTGCGTTTGATGGAGATGCAGACCGCTGTATCGCAGTGGATGAAAATGGAAATGTAGTTGACGGCGATTTGATTTTGTATGTTTGCGGAAAATATCTTATGGAAGAAGGCAAGCTGGCAGGAAATACAATTGTGACAACAATCATGTCAAATCTGGGGCTCTACAAAGCGTGTGATAAGATTGGCATGAAATATGAGCAGACTGCGGTAGGCGATAAGTATGTCTATGAAAATATGATGCAGAATGGCTTTGTTCTCGGAGGAGAGCAGTCCGGACATGTGATTTTCAGTAAACATGCAAGAACCGGAGATGGAATCCTGACTTCTTTGATGATTATGGAAGTTATCATGGAACGAAAGAAATCACTTGCAAAGCTGTGTGAAGAAGTGAAGATTTATCCGCAGCTTTTGAAAAATGTTCGCGTGACAGATAAAAAGACTGCAAGAGAAAATCCGGCGGTACAGAAAGAAGTAGAAGCAGTCGCAGAAGCATTGGGGACAGATGGAAGGATTCTGGTTCGTGAGAGTGGAACAGAACCTGTGATTCGTGTAATGGTAGAGGCTGCCACTGATGAAATCTGCGAAGAATATGTAAATCGTGTTGTAGCGGTGATTGAAGAGCAGGGGTTGACTGCGTAATCATTGTTTAGTTTGGCGGTTTTTGGACGGAAATATAAAGGAAAATCAGTAGTTGTTACTAATTTATGGAAATATTCAGAGAATTTTTTGACCTTTTTGGAAATTTGCGGTATAATATCTCTCGTAGCAAAAAAATGAACTTTAAAAAGATGCTGATTACTTGAGCGTTTTTAGGAGGGAACAAGTTAATGGCAACAAAGAGAGCGGTAAAAAAAGCGGCAACAAAGGCAGCAAAAGCAGCTGAAGCAAAGGCTGTTGAAGTAAAGGATGTAAAGACAACTGAGGTTAAGACAGAAGAGACAAAACCGACAGCAGAAATAAAGACAGAAACGGTAAAACCAGCACAGAAAGCAATTGCAACAAAGAAAGATACAACAAAGGCAATTGAAACAAAGGCAGCTGTTCTTGTAGAAGAGACACCGGTTGAAAAACCGGCAGCAAAGAAAGCAACTGCGAAAAAGGCAGCAGCTAAAAAGCCGGCAGCAAAGAAAGCAGAAGTGAAGACAGAGATGTTCCTGCAGTTTGCCGGCAAAGAGTATACTGAAAAAGAAATCTTCCAGAAAGTAAAAGATGTTTGGACAAAAGAACTCAAGAATAAAGTTGGAGATATGAAGAGTGTTCAGATTTATTTGAAACCAGAAGAGTCAGCAGCATACTATGTAGTAAATGGTGATACAACAGGTAAGATTGAGCTGTAATGGCAAATTCAAATTGTATATTGTAGTACGGAAAGTGCGCCCGGAGGAAATATTGTTTTCTTCCGGGTGCATTTTTGTGACTATATCAAATTTGGACTAACCAACTATCAGTAGTGCCTTATTCCGATGGATTGTTTTGAGTTTTCTTTAGTATGTGTTACAATAATAGAAATGAAGAAAGAAGGTGCTTATTATGGAACGGCTGGAGCAGCAACTGAAGTTTATTGTAGAGATTGATAAAGTGAAAAATATCTTTCGCCAGACGTATCTTGCCGATGGAAGAAGAAAGGAAAATGATGCTGAACATTCCTGGCATATTGCGCTTATGGCGTATCTTCTACAGGAGTACGCAGAAGAACCGGTAGATGTGCCAAAGGTGATGCTGATGGTGTTGATTCACGATTTGGTAGAAATTGATGCAGGTGATACGTATGCTTATGATTCTGAAGGTGCAAAAACAAAGCGGGAACGAGAGGTAAAAGCAGCAGAGCGGATTTTCGGAATTTTACCGGAGGATCAGGGGGCGTATTTGCGTGAGCTGTGGGATGAATTTGAGGAATACGAGACTGCAGATGCGAAGTATGCACATCTTCTGGATAATTTCCAGCCATTGCTTTTGAATGATGCGAGTGACGGGAAAAGCTGGAAAGAACATACTGTGCAAAAGGCTCAGATTTATAAAAGAAACGAAAAGATTCCTGAGACTTCAGAACAAGTATGGAAAAAGATGCAGGATATTATTCAAAAACATATAGATCTGGGACATGTAAAAGAAGGTGAATGAGATGTATGAACAGGAAGTACAGCAGTTACAGGAAATGATAGATGCAAGCAGGCGAATCGTATTTTTTGGCGGAGCGGGAGTGTCAACGGAGAGTAATATACCGGATTTTCGGAGTGCAGACGGAATCTACCATCAGTCATTTAAAGTTTCTCCTGAGCAGGTGGTCAGCCACAGCTTTTTTATAAAGAATACAGAGACTTTTTATGAATTCTATAAAGAAAAGATGATGATATTAGATGCAGAACCGAATCCGGCGCATTTGAAACTGGCAGAATTGGAGAAAGCAGGAAAACTGACGGCTGTCGTCACACAGAATATTGACGGACTGCATCAGGCTGCCGGAAGTAAAAAAGTGTATGAACTGCATGGAAGTATTATGAGAAATTATTGTATGCAATGCGGTGCTTTTTATGACGCAGAATATGTAAAGAATGCAGAAGGGATTCCGCACTGTGAACACTGTGGAGGAATCGTGAAACCAGATGTAGTGTTGTATGAAGAAGGACTGGACAGCAGGACAATTCAAGGGGCTGTACAGGCAATCAGTGAAGCGGATATGCTGATCATAGGCGGCACCTCTCTGGCAGTTTATCCGGCAGCAAGTTTTATAGATTATTTTCAGGGAAAATATCTTGTGCTGATCAACAAGTCCCAGCCGGGGCGCTCGGTTCAGACCAGTTTGACTATTTCGGCGCCGATCGGGGAGATTTTAGGCAGGATACAAGTATAAGAACAAGAACAAAAAAGTCCGGGAAAGTTTTTGCAATCAAATCTTTTCCGGACTTTATATATTTGTTGTCTGGGCGAGGTTTAATCTCGGTACAGTTTCATGCCCATCCAGTTCTGCATATGTTCATACATCTTTTCATCTGGTTCAAGGAGAATGCGAGTCATCTTTTGATCAAGAGTAATCATAAGAGCATATGGTTTTGCGTCTGCTTTCCCTGAGGAAAAGTCATAAGTCTTTTCCGGTCGATAGGATTGAAGTCTCGGGGAATCTGCAGGAGCCATAATCTCTGCCTGCTGGATATCAAAAGAGAGCTGGCGTTTTCTTTTTGCCTGACTGTAGATTGCATCGATGTCCATGTCGTGATTCAGGAGGACATATTCATATTCTACATTTAGTTTTGGCAATACAAAATAGTAAGCAAGCACACCCAGTAAGACTGCTACAAAAAAAGCAAGAAAGCCAATAAAAGGCATGCCGAAAAATACAACAGCGATAAGAATAAAAACTACAAGAAAACGGATCACAAAATCAATCGGTTTTGATTTCCGGGCAACCAGTTGTTCATAATAAGCGTCATTCATAGTGAGAGTTCCTTTCTGTTTGTAAATAATTTAGAACCAGAGCAGCAATTTTAAACGTCATGGCATCCTCAAAATGCCGCAAATCCAGTCTGGTTTGTTTTTCGACCTGTTCCAGTCGATAGATTAAAGTGTTTCGGTGCATATGAAGCTGACGTGCGGTTTCTGCAATGTTCAGATTGTTTTGCAGAAAGCGGTCAATGACAGTCATCATTTCACTGTCTAATTGCTCCGGAATTTCGGAGCCGAACACTTCAGATAAAAAATTCTGGCATAAATCTTTTGGAAGACGGTAGATCAAACGTCCGATGCCAAGTTTGTTATATGCAAAAATATTTTTCCCTGCTGTAAATAGTTTTCCGACTTTTAATGCAAGTCCGGTTTCCTGAAACGCATGAGCAAGGTCATTCAGTGTGTAAAATATACCACTGTATGCGATCTGAACGGAAGAAAGTGCCTCCATATTTAGCATATCGACGATTGCATGTGCAGATTGAAGTACATCTGCCTCGGATTCGCCGGAGTGAAGTGGCTTTAGAATGACAAGCGCTCTTTCTGTAATAGGGACCAGATAGGTCTTGGTTTTTGACGGAAATAAATGTTTCAGTATTTCAGTAATTGTTTCATCCAAACCACCGGGAACATCCAGCAGATAGAGGACACGCTTTTCCTCATACGGAATGTGCAGTCTTGCGGCACGTTCATGAATGTCATAGGTGGGTGGAGGACCGGTCATCAGGCTTAACAAAAACTGATTCTTATTATATTTTTCTTTGTAGGCAGTGACCAGGCAGCGAATCTGGTTTAATGCCAGTTCTTCTTCTTCCGGAGAATGGACTGTCAGATTGAGTTCGATACCGGTAACTCTTGTAAGCTCTTTTAATGCAGCGGTAATCTGTGGCTGATATTCCATAAGTCAGACCTCATTTCCTAAAAATCAGAATCTTGTTGGCGGATATGAAAATCCGTTTCATAAAAAGGGACTGCACCTGAAAAGTACAGCCCCCATCTCTGCCTCGCATACGCTTAGCTGTTAAGTTTATTTTATCTGACTAGTGTGTGATAGTCAACTCTGTTTCTTTGTCAAACAGGTGAATTCTATTCATATCCAGAGCAAATGTAGCGTCATCTCCGGTTCTCAGAGTTGTACGTGGATTTACACGTGCTGTCATCTGAGTTCCTTCTACGTCAAAGTAAAGGAATACTTCTGCACCAAGCAGCTCGTATACTTTGATCTTGGAAGAAATTACGCTGTCTTTATTTGCAGCAATGAAATCAGGATCATCATGTACATCTTCCGGACGGATACCGAGAACAACTGTTTTTCCGTCATAACCACCATCGATCAGAGCCTGTTTCTTGTCAGCAGGTACTTTCAATGTTTGCTTTCCAATCTGCAATGTTACATCATTTCCGGCAACTTTTACAACTGCATCCAGGAAGTTCATCTGTGGAGAACCGATAAATCCAGCTACGAACAGGTTGCAAGGTGAGTTGTAAAGGTTCTGTGGTGTATCTACCTGCTGAACAACTCCGTCTTTCATAACAACGATTCTGGTTCCAAGTGTCATAGCCTCTGTCTGGTCATGTGTTACATAGATGATTGTAGCTCCCAGATTTTCATGAAGTTTGGAAATCTCAATACGCATCTGAACACGCAGTTTTGCGTCCAAGTTGGAAAGCGGCTCATCCATAAGGAATACCTTCGGGTTACGAACGATCGCACGTCCCATAGCAACACGCTGTCTCTGTCCACCGGAAAGAGCCTTTGGTTTACGATCAAGCAGTTTGTCAAGATCCAGGATCTTAGCTGCCTCACGCACTTTTTTATCAATCTCGTCCTTCGGTACTTTACGAAGTTTCAGACCAAATGCCATGTTATCATAAACAGTCATGTGCGGATACAGAGCGTAGTTCTGGAATACCATTGCGATATCGCGGTCTTTTGGCTCTACATCGTTCATAACTTTTCCGTCAATCTCCAGAGTTCCGCCTGTGATATCTTCCAGACCGGCGATCATACGAAGTGTTGTAGATTTACCACATCCTGATGGTCCAACGAAGATGATGAACTCTTTATCTTCAATCTCCAGATTAAAATCCTTTACTGCGTGAAATCCGTTAGGATACTTTTTGTCAATACCTTTTAAAGATAAACTTGCCATTTTAAATAGCCTCCTTGAAAATGTTTTCTGTTTTCCTTGTTTCTGTATCCAAGTATAGTTGAAAATGGAAATAGGAACAATGTCACAAGTAACCAAAAAAAATATGGAATCCTGTACACTTTAACTATTCAGGGATTGCTTATAAGCAGAGATTAACAGTGGTTATAAGCAGGGCATGTTTGACTTCCGGTCGTAAAAAATGTACAATACTTTTATAAATGAGTTGTGAAATATCCGCAGCTATTATGAAAAAATCTACATTATATTATAGCGGATGGTTTCGGAAGGAGGAAAAGGTATGAAAAAGAAAGTATTAGCATTACTCATGAGTACAGCCATGGTAGTTGGACTTCTGGCAGGATGTGGTGCTCCGGCAGCTGCAGACACAGATAGTTCCAAAGACGACACAACAAAGAAAGAGACAGCAGAGGGTATTCCTGCCGACGAGATCAAGATTGGATTTGTTCATGTATCTGACCCAAGTGATATGGGATATACATATAACCATGATCTTGGTACAAAGGAGATGCAGGAAGCACTGGAGATCAGTGATGATCAGATTGTCAATAAGTTTAATGTGCCGGAAGGTGCAGAGTGTGATACTGCATTAAGAGAACTTGTAGATGCAGGATGTAACATCATTTTTGCAACAAGTTTCGGATTTGAAGATTATGTAAAAGAAGTAGCAGCAGAGTATCCGGATGTTCAGTTCTGTCATGCAACAGGATATCAGGCAAAAGATTCCGGTTTATCCAATATGCATAACTATTTCGCTTCTATTTATGAAGCACGTTATCTGGCAGGTATTGCTGCAGGTATGAAGACAGAGACAAATAAGCTCGGATATGTTGCAGCATTCCCGTTTGCAGAGGTTATCAGTGGATATACAGCATTCTATCTGGGGGCAAAGAGTGTAAACCCGGATGTTACAATGGACATTATGTATACAAACTCTTGGAATGACCCAACCGTAGAGTCCCAGGTTGCAAAGGCTCTGATCGAGCGTGGATGTGATGTTGTTTCCCAGCATTCTGACTCTACAGCACCGGCTACAACAGCAGAAGATAATGGTGTATGGCAGGTTGGTTACAATAATGATATGATCGAGGCTGCTCCAAAAGCATCTTTGATTTCTGCAAGAATTGACTGGGGTATTTATGTAACAGAAGCTGTTCAGGCTATGATCGACGGAAAAGAGATTCCGGCTGACTGGTGCAAAGGCCTTGGCGATGAGGCTGTATATCTGTCTCCATTGAACAAGGACATCGCAGCAGAGGGAACACAGGAAGCAATTGATGCAGCAAAAGAAAAACTGATCTCCGGTGAGATTCATGTATTTGACGGACCTCTGAAAGGAACAAGTCCGGACGGTGAATCAATTGAGATTAAAGATGGTGAATACTATCACGAGCAGGAAGAAGCATCTGCTCCATCATGGTGCTATATCATAGAAGGATGTAATGTGGTAGAATAATTCAGCATTACAATCTTATGTGAATAGATACAAATCCTTATGAGAATCATGAGAGAGGGTAGTTTTTGTCTGCCCTCTCTTTTGTAACTTTAAAGAGAATGACGAAAGAGGGTGAAGTCTTGGGCGAGACAGCAAATCTGGCTATCAAAATGCACAACATTACCAAAACATTTGGAAAGGTTGTCGCGAACAAGGACGTAAATCTGGAGCTTCGGGAAGGAGAAATTCTGGCGCTTCTAGGTGAAAACGGAAGTGGAAAGACAACGCTTATGAATATGTTGTCCGGAATTTATTTCCCAGATCATGGAGAGATTTATGTGCATGGCAAGGAGGTGACGATTCGATCTCCGAAAAATGCCTTTTCACTTGGAATCGGTATGATTCATCAGCATTTTAAATTGGTGGATGTACTGACGGCGGCAGAAAATATTGTGCTGGGACTGGATGGAAAAGCAACAATCAACCGAAAGGAAATCAATCAAAAGGTATCGGAACTGGCTGAGAGATATGGATTTGATTTGGATCCAACGAAAAAAATCTACAACATGGCAGTATCTGAAAAGCAGACGGTAGAGATTCTGAAGGTACTTTACCGCGGGGCAGATATTTTGATTTTGGATGAACCGACGGCTGTTTTGACTCCACAGGAGACGGATAAGTTATTTGAAGTTCTTCGAAATATGAAGAAGGATGGAAAGTCGATTATTATTATTACCCATAAACTAAATGAAGTTCTTGCAATTTCAGACCGGGTTGCAATCCTGAGAAAAGGAGAACATATCGGGGATGTGAATACAGCTGAGACCGATCAGGCACAGTTGACAGAGATGATGGTTGGTAGACCGATCAGTCTGAAGATTGACCGTCCGGTTGTGGAGGAAAAGCAGGAACGACTTCAGGTCATTGATTTAACCTGCTTAAATGGAGATGGTGTAAAGGCACTGAATAATGTTTCCTTTACCGCTTATGGTGGAGAGATACTTGGTGTAGCAGGAATTGCAGGCAGCGGACAAAAGGAATTGTGTGAGGCAATTGCAGGTTTGCATTCCTCTATCGGAGGTTCTGTATTGTATTCGGTAGAGCATGAAGGAACAATGGTGAAAGAGAGGATTCTGGGGCTGAAACCGGATGAAATCTCAAAAAAGGGAATTGCGATGGCATATGTTCCGGAGGACCGTCTTGGTATGGGATTGGTAGCCGGCATGGATATGACCGACAATGTGATGCTCCGCAGTTATAAAGAGCGTAAGGGAATTTTTGTGGATCGAAAAACTCCAAAAGCATTGGCAGAAAAATTAATCGAAGACCTGGAAATCGTAACACCGGGTGTCAATACACCGGTTGGAAGACTTTCCGGTGGAAATGTACAGAAGGTGCTGTTGGGGCGCGAGATTGCATGCAGTCCGTCAGTGTTGATCGTAGCATATCCGGTGCGTGGACTGGATATTAACTCTTCTTACCGTATTTATGATCTTTTGAATGAGCAGAAGAAAAAAGGCGTTGCTGTAATTTTCATCGGAGAAGATCTGGACGTATTGATGGAGATTTCTGATCGTCTGATGGTTCTTTGCGGTGGAAAAGTCAGTGGAATCGTAGATCCGAAAGAAGTTACCAAGGAAGAAATCGGATTGATGATGATTCATGTAGATGAAACCGCAGCAGAAGAGAATGGTGAGGAGGTGGACGTATGAGCGCACAGAAAGTAAAAGTAAAAGAACCGCTTTTGCGTATGGCAAAGCGCGACACGATGTCCAATGAAAAAGCGTGGAGTGTGCGAGGAATTGCGTTTTTACTCTCTTTGATTACCGGTGGTCTGGTGATTCTTGCGCTTGGACACAACCCGATCGCTGTTTATAAATCGATGGTAATCGGAGCGTGGGGATCTGCCACTGTCATTCGTGAGACTGTGAAGATTGCGGTACCACTATTGATTACAGCAATCGGTATTTCCTTTGCATTTAAAATGAAGTTCTGGAATATCGGCGGAGAGGGTCAGATTATAGTCGGAGCTGTTGCTGCCGGATATTTTGGATTGTTTACAGCACACATTTTGCCTAAAATTCCATTGGTTATCTGTATGCTGATTGCAGGTATGCTGGCTGGTGGTCTGTACGGCTTACTTCCGGCGTTGTGTAAGGCGAAGTGGGGAACCAATGAAACGTTGTTTACATTGATGTTAAACTATATTGCATTGGCATTTGTTAAATATTTGATGAATGGTCCTTGGAAAGCGCCGGGAAGCAGTTTCCCGAAAATTGCAATGCTTGCGCCAGGTGCACGTTTGACCAAGGTCTTTGGCGTACATTGGGGCTGGATTTTGGCGTTGATTTTGGTTATAGTTTCTTCTGTTTATTTATCAAAAACAAAGCAGGGATACGAAATCGCAGTCGTAGGAGAAAGTAATAATACAGCTCGATATGCAGGAATTAATGTAAGTAAGGTATTTATTCGAACTATGTTCATGTCAGGAGCGCTTTGTGGTCTGGTAGGTATGCTGCAGTTTTCCGGAGCGGATTATACTATTACAGAGGGAATTGCCGGAGGAGTTGGATTTACGGCGATTACTGTGGCATGGCTGGCAAAGATGAATCCTTATGGAATGCTGGTTGTATCGGTATTTATCGCAATGCTGGAACGTGGTGCAAATGCGATTCAGACACAATTTAAAATTCCGGCATCTGCGGCAGATCTTTTGATTGGAATTATTTTGTTTTTCATGCTGGGATGCGAATTCTTCATTTCTTACCGGCTGATCGTACGGGGAAAGGAGGAAAATCATGCTTAGTACATTGAATAGTTTATTTATTGCAGCAGTGCTTGCAGGAACTCCATTGCTTTTGGGTGCTTTGGGAGAAATTTTGACAGAGAAGTCAGGAAACTTAAATCTTGGTGTTGAAGGTATGATGTTTATGGGGGCGATTACTGGATTGGCAGGCTCTTATTACTATGAACAGGCAGTGCTTGCATCTGGCGGCAGTCCCAATGGTGTAGTATCAGCAGGAATTGCATTGATTTGTTCATTTCTTGCAGGAACATTGGGGGCATTGATCTACGCATTTCTGACAATTACCCTTCGGGCAAATCAGAATGTAACCGGTTTGACGCTGACAATCTTCGGTACCGGATTTGGTAATTTCTTTGGAGAGTATATCGGTCAGAAAGCAGGCGGTTATGTAGCAGTTGGAGATGCTACTAAGGCGGCATTTACCAATCTGCATATACCGGTATTGTCGGAGATTCCGGTGCTTGGAAAATTATTGTTCCAATATAACTGGATGGTATACTTTGCAATTATCCTGGCAGTTATTATGACCTGGTTCTTTAACAAGACGAGGGTCGGATTGAACCTGCGTGCTGTGGGTGAAAGCCCGGCGACAGCAGACGCTGCCGGAATTGATATTACAAAGTACAAATATTTTGCTACAGTAATCGGCGGCGGTATTTGCGGAATCGGTGGTATGTATATGAGTATGGTGACGACAAAGGGAGTGTGGGTACATGGCTGTGTCAGTGGTTATGGCTGGCTGGCAGTTGCACTTGTTATCTTTGCAACCTGGAGTCCCGCACGAGGAATGTTGGTTGCCCTTGTTTTCGGTGGGCTGACGATTATGCGTATGTATGTCAATATTCCGGGACTTCCGGCACAGATTTATGATATGCTGCCGTATGTGGCAACGATTCTTGTATTGATCATTACAAGTATGCGCGAGAGTAAGGAGCATGCACAGCCGAAGAGCTGTGGAACCAATTATTTCCGTGAAGAGAGATAAGTGGGAATTATAGAAGATCGATAAGTAGTGTAAAAATACGTCTTGTACCAGAAACCAGAAAGGTGGCTGGCACAAGACGTATTTATTTGCGGAGGAAAATTAGTAGGAAACGCAGGGAGAAGAAGGTTAAGAATATTAAAAAAATAGCTTGTGATAAATCGGGGACAATGTTATACTGGGAGCACATCAAAATCCGAATCACTCATACGAGTATTCTAAGATTCGAGAACATTTTCACAATCTAAGTGGAAGGATATCTGATTTTCTATGGCGATTCAGTCAGAAAACAGCATTTTTGATGAGGAAAAACGAAGTTGTAAAGAAAAAAGAGCAGGAGAGGTATAGTAGACTATACTTGCGGCATAGAAAATGGGGAAGTATAATGAAATCATCAGACACTGTCTCTCCTGTAAAAAAGGAGGAAAGACAATGTCAGCAGAAAGTGGCGTTGCGTATCAGAATAAGGATATCGCAGCAAAATATTTGGAGGAACATTTGGCGAACAAAACATTTGCAGTTTATTATTCTTCCTTTGGCGCAAGTGGGAGTGGAAGAAAAGCAGAACTGTATTCAACGTTGTTTTGAGATGGTGAAAACAATAGAAGATGAACAAGAACAGGTATTTTTATTGTCTGGGATGCTCGTGTTTTCGGATAAAGTGATACGAAGTGAAGATTTTAAGAAGATGAGGAATTGGATTATGATGACGAAGATAGGAAAGATGTTTGAGGAAGAAAAATTAGAGTATGCGAAGGAACAAGTGAAAGAAATAGCAAGAAAGTTATTTGAAAAGGGAAATACACTTGAGGAAGTATCCGATATTGCATCAAGTCTTACGTTAGATGAGTTGTTTGAGTTGTCAGAGGAAGTGAAAAAGGAGAAGAAATAAATCATGTCGAAAAAGAGAAACAGAAGTCAACAAAGATTGATTTGACGAAATTCATATTTTTCGATAGAATAGCAGTATGAAAATAGTAGAAAAGAGGAAATAATTATGGCAAATCCAGTAGTAACATTTGAGATGGAAAACGGCGATATTATGAAAGCGGAATTGTATCCGGAGATTGCGCCGAATACAGTGAAGAACTTTGTGTCACTTGTAAATAAAGGATTTTATGATGGATTGATCTTTCACCGTGTCATCCGCGGATTTATGATCCAGGGCGGATGTCCGGACGGAACCGGAATGGGCGGCCCGGGATACAATATCAAAGGAGAATTTTCACAGAATGGATTCGTGAATAATCTGGCACATGATCCGGGCGTACTTTCTATGGCACGTGCAATGCATCCGGATTCTGCAGGTTCACAGTTTTTTATTATGCATGAGAAATCTCCGCATTTGGATGGAGCATATGCTGCCTTTGGTAAGATTATCGAAGGAATGGATGTGGTAAATAAGATTGCTGAGACTCCGACAAGCTGGGGAGATAAGCCGATGGAGCCACAAGTAATGAAAAAAGTGACAGTTGATACTTTTGGTGAGACTTACGAAGAGCCGGAGAAAGCATGATAAGAAGTTTCGTTCAGAGTTTACTTAAAAGTGTAGAAGTTCAGCACTGCCTGTTGTGATGATGGGCGGTGCTTTTCTTTTAAATCCTTTTTTATGTGTCTATTGCATCTGTGTTTATTGACTTTCTAAAAATGATGTGATATATTTATAACAAGAAGATAAGTATTTCGCACAAAGGAGGCTGGGAACATGAAAAATGGAAATATAAAAAAGAGAGGAAGTAAATTATCAAAAGGTATAAAGCATATTTTTTCAAAGAATCCGTTGTGGTATCTTGGCTGGTTAGGAATTTTAGGTGTAATCGGCCTGCTTTTTGTTCCATCGTTAATTCCATTTCTGTTATTTTTTACATTTTTTGCCTATGGAAGTATGACACCGGATGAGTTGTTTTGGAATCAGGTGAGATGTGCAAGTACAAAGGCATTTTGGACAGTATTTTTTACAGATATAGTGGGAATGCTGGGGATTGTTTGTCGTGCCATGTTTTTTAGAAATATGGAATATAAGGCCCAAATTGTTGAAACAGGGCTTATGGAGATGGATTTGTTTACATGGGAGCAGAATTCTTTAATGATTATGCTTTTTCTTTTGAATCAGACATTAATGGTAATTGTATTTTCTGTTTGTATGTTAAAGTATAGAAGGCAAGAAAAAAAGGCGTTGAAAGAACAAGAAGAATTGGCATAGGAGGTGGATCATGACACTTCATACACGTTTAAAGGAATATCGTGCGAGATATAATATGAGTCAAAGCGATCTTGCATATCTTGTCAATGTAAGAAGAGAAACGATTGGCAATCTGGAAAATGGAAAGTATAACCCATCTCTCAAGCTCGCAATGGATCTTGCGAAAATCTTTGAAACAACGGTGGAAGATTTATTTCAGTTTACAGATGAGGATGGCGAGTAGGTCACACAAAAATATGTTTTCTGAAACTCTCATATAAATATAAAAGCAGGGCGGTTTGCGTGGAGTTGCAAGCTGCCCTGCTGTTCTTTTGAGTGGTTAAAAGTAGTGATAGCGATTCCGGTTTTTGAATAAAAAAATTCCGGAAATGATACAAGCGCAGATTTCTGCAACGGTGATTGCCAGCCAGATTCCGTCCAGACCGAAAATGAGTGGCAGCAGCAATACGGAAGCCATCTGGAATACGAGGGTTCGTAAAAAAGATATTGCAGCTGAAATTCCACCGTTGTTCAGCGCCGTAAAAAATGCGGATGCAAATATATTCAATCCTGTCAGGATAAAGGCGAAGGAAAATACTTTGAAGGCATGGCGGGTCATTGTAAATAAATCGGCATCATAGCCCACGAAGATATTTGCCAGCGGTCCGGCGAGAATTTGCGCCAGAAACATCATGACACAGCCGGAAATACTCATGATGAGCAGCCCTTTTTTCAGCATGTTTTTTAATTCTTTATGATTGCCGGCCCCATAGTTATAGCTGACGATCGGAGAGGTTCCGATCGTATATCCGATGAACATGGCATTGAAAACAAATTGCATGTACATGAGTACGCCGTAGGCGGCAACACCGTTTTCACCGGCAAAGCGCAGTAACTGGAAATTATATAGCATACTAACTAAAGAAGAGGAAATGTTGGTCATCAATTCTGAGGAACCGTTTCCGCAGGCTTTGAGGATTGCTTTGGCATCCATTTTTGTTTTTACAAGGCGCAGCAGGCTGGTATTTGGGCGGAGAAAATAAATCAATCCGAACAGACCGCCTACACATTCGCTCAGAGCGGTTGCCATTGCGGCGCCAGCCACACCCCATTGAAATACGCCGATAAAGAGAGCATCCAGACACATATTCGTAATACCGGCAAGGACGATTGCGGCCAGACCGAGTTTTGGTTTTTGGGCTACGACAAAGAAACTCTGGAATACATTTTGCAGGATAAACGTTGTGTTAAAAATAAGAGCAATTCTACCGTAAGTTACACAGTATCCAAGCATCTCTTCTGTAGCGCCGAGCCAGATTGATATGGGGCGAATCAGAATAGTCCCGATGACGGCAAGAGTCAGACCGCAGATGACAGCAAGTTTTACCATCATGGTGAAATAACGGTTGGCAAGTTCCGGTTTCTCTTCCCCCAGAGTCTTGGCAACCAGCGCACTGCCTCCGGTTCCAATCATAAAACCAATGCCGCCGATCATCATAATAAACGGCATGACCAGATTGACCGCGGCAAAGGCAGATTTTCCTACAAAATTAGAAATAAATAACCCATCTACAACACCGTAGATGGAGGTGAAAACCATCATAACGATCGAAGGAAGGCAAAAGCGAAATAATTTTGAATATGTAAAATGTTCTGAAAGCTGTATTTTCATTTCAAATTCCTTTCTGATAGATTGATTTTTAAGTTATCGGTATATTTATGAAGTAATTGCAAAAATAAACTCTGTTCCTCTTCTGTAAATGTATCAAAGGTCTGATTTTCCAGAAGGATGACTTTGTCCACCGTTTCCTGCGCCAGAAGAGCCCCCTTGTCTGTTAAACGGATATATTTTTTGCGGCGGTCCTGGCTGATAAGAAGTTCGATAAAACCGTAGTCTTGCATCTTCTTCAGAGCAGAATTGATGGTCTGTTTCGGCTGGCTCAAAGCATAGCACAGTTCGCTCTGTGTAATGGAAGTGTTGGTTTCCCTAAGAGAATAGAGAATCCAGAAGGAACATTCAGACATCCCGAATCGTTTCGCAAGCTGTCGATAGAGATCTTCATGCTCCTTGATGATACTGTTATATTCAGCAAGTCGTTTACTTACAAGGTCTTCTCCCACGATATATGTCTCCTTTGTATAAATATGAAAAATTAATAATTCATTTAAAAAGTCCGAAATCGGACGCTTATAATCTTCTGAGAATTATAGTCTGAAATCGGACTTTCGTCAAGGGGGACGAAAAAAATTTTTATTATAGGTAAAAACTTGTTCTCATGCTTGCAAAAACACATTCCATACACTAAAATAAAATCTATTGGCAGTAACAGTAAAACAAAGATCGTGGAGAGGATAACGAGATGAATATGATACAGGCGGAAGAGCTTGTTTACGAATATGAAAAACGCGATGATGAAGGAAATGTCATCGGAACAAATCGTGCTATCGATGAGGTTGATCTGGATGTTCAGCCGGGGCAGTTTGTGGCGATTCTGGGGCATAACGGTTCTGGAAAGTCGACTCTGGCAAAGCACATCAACGCAATATTGGTTCCGACAGGAGGAACAATGTGGGTCAATGGACGGGATACAAAAGATCCGGCAGAGTTGATGAATGTCCGTCAGTCCGCCGGTATGGTATTTCAAAATCCGGACAATCAGATTATCGGTACGGTTGTGGAAGAGGATGTAGGATTCGGTCCGGAGAATCTTGGTGTGCCTACGGATGAAATCTGGACACGTGTAGAAGAGAGTTTGAAATCAGTGGGGATGCTGGAGTATCGTACCAATTCTCCAAATAAACTTTCCGGGGGACAGAAACAGCGAGTTGCGATTGCAGGAGTGATCGCAATGACTCCTCAGTGCATTGTTTTGGATGAGCCGACAGCGATGTTGGATCCGAATGGGCGTAAAGAAGTTCTGGAAACAGTAAAGGAATTGCGAAGAAGAAAGAACGTGACTGTAATTTTGATTACACATTATATGGAAGAAGTTATTGATGCAGATAAGGTGTATGTAATGGATCGCGGACAGGTTGTTATGCAGGGAACGCCGCGAGAAATTTTTAGTCAGGTAGAGGAATTAAAAAAATACCATTTGGATGTGCCTCAGGTTACGATGCTGGCGGAAGAACTCCGTATACAAGGTCTGGAACTTCCAAAAGGAATTTTAAGAAGAAGCGAACTGGTGAAGGCTGTGACAGAGCTGTGGAAACGAAGAAAGTGAAGATAGGTGGGACACAGATGTCAATCGAATTAAAACAGATCAATTATATCTATAGTCCGGGAACGGCGTATGAAAAACAGGCGCTCAAGGATATCAATCTGGAGATACCTCAGGGGCAGTTTGTAGGTATCATCGGACATACAGGTTCCGGAAAATCAACACTGATTCAGCATTTGAATGGGTTGATCAAAGCAACTTCCGGAGAATTGTATTATAATGGAGAAAATATTTATGCAGAGGGCTATCCGATGAAACAGCTGCGCAGTCAGGTAGGACTGGTATTTCAGTATCCGGAGCATCAGTTGTTTGAAGTAGATGTTTTTACGGATGTATGTTTTGGCCCGAAAAATCAAGGCCTTTCACAGGAAGAATGTGAAAAACGGGCGCGCGAGGCACTGCAGTTGGTTGGATTTCCGGAAAAATATTACAAGCAGTCTCCGTTTGAACTTTCCGGGGGTCAGAAAAGAAGGGCGGCAATTGCAGGTGTTCTGGCAATGCGTCCGCAAGTTCTTATTCTGGACGAACCGACGGCGGGACTGGATCCCCGGGGACGGGATGAGATTCTGGATCAGATTGCACATTTACATGAGCAGACCGGGATGTCAGTAATTCTTGTCTCTCACAGCATGGAAGATATTGCTAAATATGTAGATCGGATCATTGTTATGAATCGAGGGGAAAAGATGCTGGATGGTTCACCAAAAGAAGTATTTGCACATTATAAGGAATTGGAGCAGGTGGGGCTGGCAGCTCCGCAGGTGACTTATATTATGCATGATCTGAAAGAAAGCGGGCTTGACGTTAGGACAGATGTTACTACGATCGAAGAAGCCGCAGAGGAGATAATGAGGAGTTTTCATGATTAGAGATATTACAATCGGACAGTATTATCCGAGTCAGAGTTTGATACATCGTTTAGATCCCAGAGTGAAAATTGTCTGTACGCTGTTGTTTTTGATTTCACTTTTTGTACAGAACAGTTTGCTTGGATATGTAATCGCAACGATATTTTTGGCGGCGGTGATTAAAATCAGCCGCGTTCCGTTTAAGTTTATTGTAAAGGGATTAAAAACCATCGTTATTTTGTTGATGTTTACAGTTGTGATGAATTTGTTTTTGACAAAAGGCGGAGAAGAACTGGTGCATATCGGGTTTATCCATATTTACGAAAAGGGATTGAGAACGTGCGTGTTTATGGCAATCCGATTGATTTATCTGATCATCGGTTCTTCGCTTATGACGTTGACCACAACTCCAAATTCATTGACGGATGGAATTGAGAAATTACTGCATCCATTGAATAAGCTGCATTGTCCGGTTCACGAAGTGGCAATGATGATGTCTATTGCATTGCGTTTTATTCCAATCCTTCTGGAGGAAACAGATAAGATCATGAAAGCGCAGATTGCACGTGGGGCGGATTTGGAAAGCGGTAATTTGATTCAGAGGACGAAGGCAATGGTGCCGATTCTTGTGCCGTTGTTTGTTTCTGCATTCCGCAGAGCAAATGATCTGGCGATGGCGATGGAAGCAAGATGTTATCAGGGCGGCGACGGAAGAACGAAGATGAAACCACTGTTCTATCGTGGAAAAGATTATGCAGCCTATGGGATTACCATTCTATATTTTGCGGCAGTCCTTTTGGTGGGAAGATTTGTGCCGTTCCGGCTGTGGATTTTTTGAGAGGGCATTTATGAAACGAGTAAAACTGACGATTGCCTATGATGGTACGAATTATTGCGGCTGGCAGGTGCAGCCCAATGGAATTACGATTGAAGAGATATTGAATCGGAAATTGTCTGAAATGACAGGAGAGCCGATTACTGTGATTGGAGCGAGCCGAACCGATTCCGGCGTACATGCAAGGGGAAATGTGGCGGTTTTTGACACAAATTCTCCGATTCCGGCAGAACGTATGGCTTACGCTTTGAACCGGAAACTTCCGGAGGATATTGTCATTGTGAGATCTGAGGAAGTGCCTTCTGACTGGCACCCGCGTTATCAGGATTGTACAAAAACATATGAATACCATATCTGGAACTCGGAAGTTCCGGATCCAACAAAACGACACACAACATATCATGTGTCGTATCGCCTGAATCTTGAAAATATGCGAAAGGCAGCCGAATATCTGGTGGGAGAACATGATTTTGTGAGCTTTTGCAGCATTCATAAAAATGTTAAGACAACGGTGAGAACCATTTATGAATTAGTGATTGAGAAACAGGCAGAAGAATTGGTCATTCGGATCCGGGGGAATGGATTCCTTTATAATATGGTTCGGATTATTGTAGGAACGTTGCTGCGTGTGGGAAGAGGATTTTATACACCGGAACAGGTGAAAGAGATATTGGAGGCAAAGAATCGGGAGGCGGCAGGTGTTACGGCACCTCCGCAGGGACTGATGCTGATGGAAATACAGTATAAGGAAATTAATGATAGAAACGAGGAGCATAGAACAGATGGATATTAACCAAAAACTGACAGAAGAACTTGAAGTAAACCGGTGGCAGGTAGATGCTGCAGTACAGTTGATCGATGAGGGAAATACAATTCCGTTTATTTCACGATACAGAAAGGAAGTGACAGGTTCTCTGAATGATGAACAGTTGCGTAAATTACATGAAAGGCTGCTTTATCTGCGGAATCTGGAGGAGAAAAAGGAACAGGTACTTTCCAGTATCGAAGAACAGGGAAAATTGACAGAAGAATTGAAAAATCAGATTCTTGCTGCGGAGACGCTGGTTGTGGTAGAAGATCTGTACCGTCCGTATCGACCAAAACGCCGGACTCGTGCAACGATTGCGAAGGAGAAGGGACTGGAACCGCTGGCTGCATTGATTACACTGCAGCAGATCAATGAGCCTTTGGAAAATGAAGCGGAGAAATATATTTCAGAAGAGAAAGAAGTTCATACTGTGGAGGAGGCGATTGCCGGTGCAATGGACATTCTGGCAGAGTCTATCTCAGATGAGGCAGATTATCGAAGCTGGATTCGTAAGCAGACGATGCAGAAGGGAAAAGTGATTTCTACAGCAAAGGATGAAGAAGCCGAATCCGTATATGAGATGTATTATGATTTTGAGGAGCCGGTTCAGAAACTGGCAGGACATCGAATTCTTGCACTGAATCGCGGGGAAAAGGAAAAGTTCTTGACAGTGAAGGTGGATGCACCGGAAGAAGATATTTTGCGATATTTGCAAAAGCAGGTGATCCACAAAGATAATCCATATACAACACCGGTATTAAAAGCGGTCATTGAAGACAGCTATAAGCGCTTGATCGCTCCGGCAATTGAGCGTGAAATCCGCAATGAACTGACTGAAAAAGCAGAAGATGGGGCAATCGAAGTATTTGGAAAAAATCTGCATCAGTTATTGATGCAGCCGCCGATCACCGGTAAGGTAGTGCTGGGCTGGGATCCGGCATTTCGTACCGGATGTAAGCTGGCAGTGGTAGATGCAACCGGAAAGGTTCTTGGAACAACGGTTATTTATCCGACTGCACCGACAACTCCGGCAAAGATCAAAGCGTCCAAAGATTTGCTCAAAAAAATCATTCCAAAATACAACGTTTCTTTGATTTCTCTTGGAAATGGAACCGCATCCAGAGAATCGGAACAGTTCATTGTAGAATTGCTAAAAGAGATTCCGGAGAAGGTGCAGTATGTTATTGTAAGTGAAGCAGGAGCATCTGTGTATTCTGCAAGTAAACTTGCAACAGAAGAATTTCCGAAGTTTGATGTAGGACAGAGAAGTGCGGCATCTATCGCAAGACGTTTGCAGGATCCTTTGGCAGAGTTGGTGAAGATTGATCCGAAATCCATTGGTGTTGGACAGTATCAGCATGATATGAATCAGAAGAAACTGGGAGAATCTTTAAATGGAGTTGTGGAAGATTGTGTGAATAAGGTTGGCGTAGATCTGAATACTGCGTCAGCACCATTGTTATCTTATATTTCCGGTATCAGCAGTACGGTAGCAAAAAATATTGTAGCTTATCGTGAGGCGAATGGCCGCTTTACAGACCGCAGGGGACTGTTAAAGGTTGCAAAACTGGGACCTAAGGCGTATGAACAATGTGCAGGATTTATGCGGATTCAGGGCGGAATGAATCCGTTGGATGCGACGGGGGTTCATCCGGAATCCTATGAGGCAGCAGAAAAGCTCCTGAAAAAGCAGGGATTTCAGCCGGAAGACATTACAGGAGGGAATCTGACCGGTTTATCATTGACGATCAAGGATTATAAAAAGCTGGCAGAGGAACTTGGAATCGGAGAAATTACACTCCGGGATATTGTAAAAGAACTGGAAAAACCGGCTCGTGACCCGCGTGAGGAAATGCCGAAACCTATTTTGCGTACAGACGTGCTGGAGATGAAGGATTTGAAAGAAGGCATGGTATTAAAAGGAACTGTCCGCAATGTCATTGATTTTGGCGTATTTGTAGATATCGGAGTACATCAGGACGGATTGGTGCATATTTCTCAGATTACAGACCGTTATATCAAACACCCGCTGGAGGCAGTGAGTGTGGGAGATATTGTGGATGTGAAAGTGATGAGCGTAGATCTGAAGAAAAAACGGATTCAGCTTACAATGAGAGGAATATAAGTATCGTTGATTTATTTCATTGTGCTATAAAGTATATAAAAACCACTCTAACAAACGATTTTAATGGTTAGAGTGGTTTTTCTATTGCCAGGCATGCGATAAAACAATTTCTATTGATCTGTTTGTTGTGAAAACAATTCTTTATATTCCTTCGGAGACATTCCGAATTCTTTTTTAAATGCCCGGAAAAAGCTGGAGTAGTCTTTGAATCCGTATTTTAAGTATATGTCGCTGATCGTTGTCTGTGAGAGAATTGCCTCCTGACACATCCGCAGTCTTTTCTTTGTAATAAACTGATGAACGGAAAGCCCCAGATTCTCTTTGAATACATGAGCGATATGATATTTGCTGACAAAAAACTGTTCTGAAAGTCGATCCAAGGTCAGTTCTTCATCCAAATGATCTTCAATGAAAAGCAGAAGATTTTGATAGAGATGCTGCTGCTCATGCTGTGATTTTGGATGTTCCATTTCATAGACAGATCGATTTAATTGCAGAATCAGGTCGTTGGCGCAGAGCGTGATCTTGGCATCCCGTCCAAAACGGTTGGAATGTAATTCTTCAATCAGGCGGAAGACTTTGGATTGAAGTGTATTAAATCCAATTACGTCATAATGGAAAATATAGTGTTTTGTAACACGTGCGTGCTGCATCAGATACACATAATCCGGCGAAAGCTGGAGAAGATCGTTGCAGTAATCGATGCTGATCCAGAAAACAAAACGCCGATAAGGAATATGTTTATCTTTTAAAATCGCATAATGTGGAACATTTGGTGGAATGATAATCACATCTCCGGGTTTGAGCGCATGAAGTGCTCCTTCGATATTCATCGTTACATTTCCCTCCAGAAAAAAATAAAATTCGTAATAATTATGAACATGACTGTTCACATTATAATAATGACTATTTTGGAAGGTGTCGTTATAGTAATAGATTTCAAAATCCCGGGACAGCATGTTTTGTCTTGTACTGAATGTAGTCTGCAAGTTTTTCTTCATAATCGTGTGCTCCTTTTTGAGATAAAAAATAAGCCTTTTTTATATAATAAATGAATACCGCAATTTTTGCAATGTATACAACAATTTCGTCAATTGGATTTTGGAAACATTTTCTTTATAATGAAATTAACAAATCAAACAGATTTAAGAAAGAGAGGAATAAGCCTTATGGAAATGACATTGAGATGGTATGGATCCAAATTTGACACAGTAACTTTGAAACAGATTCGCCAGATTCCGGGAGTTACAGGTGTCATCACAACTTTGTATGATACAGAGCCGGGAGAAGTATGGAGTCGTGAGCGGATTCGTGAAATGAAAGAAGAGGTTGAGGCAGCAGGTCTGAATCTGTCAGGAATCGAAAGTGTGAATATCCATGATGCAATCAAGACAGGAGCACCGGAGAGAGAGCAGTATATTGCAAATTATATTGAAACACTTGAAAATCTTGGTAAAGAAGATATTCATCTTGTATGCTATAATTTTATGCCGGTATTTGACTGGACACGTACAGAGCTGGCACGTGTAAGACCGGATGGTTCTACAGTACTTGCATATACACAGGAAGCAGTAGATGCCATTGATCCGGAAAGGATGTTTGAATCTATCGCAGGCGATATGAACGGAACAATCATGCCGGGATGGGAGCCGGAGCGTATGGCGAAGGTGAAAGAACTTTTCGAAATGTATAAAGATATTGATGATGAGAAATTGTTCGAAAACTTGAAATATTTCCTTGAAAAGATTATGCCGGTATGTGACAAATATGATATTAATATGGCAATTCACCCAGACGATCCGGCATGGAGCGTATTTGGACTTCCTCGAATCATCATCAACAAAGACAACATTCTGCGTATGATGAAGATGGTAGATAATCCGCATAATGGTGTGACATTCTGTTCCGGTTCCTATGGAACGAATCTGGAAAATGACCTGCCGGATATGATTCGTTCTCTGAAGGGCAGAATTCATTTTGCACATGTGCGTAACCTGAAGTTTATTACTCCGACCAATTTTGAGGAGGCAGCACATCTGTCCAGTGATGGAACATTTGATATGTATGAGATTATGAAAGCATTGTATGAAATCGGATTTGACGGACCGATTCGTCCGGATCATGGACGTATGATCTGGGATGAGGTTGCAATGCCGGGATACGGTCTGTATGACAGAGCGCTTGGAGCAACTTATCTGAACGGTTTGTGGGAAGCTATTGATAAGGCATCTACACGCGGAATCTAATAAGCATTCACAGATAAGAGTATTTAATTTGCATTAAGCGAATTTGTATTAGTCGTAGAAGAAATGAAATAGCGCAAAGAAAACGAGGTATAAAAATGAAGTTAAGTTTACAGGGAATTTCGGACAGAGCGCAGTGGGAAGAAAAAGGATATCAGCTGCCGCAGTTTGATATGGATCAGATGATTGCTGCTACAAAGGAAAATCCATTCTGGATCCATTTCGGAGCAGGAAATCTGTTCCGGGCATTTCATGCAAATGTAGTCCAGAATATGTTAAACAAAGGAGATCTGGACAGAGGGCTGATCGTAGCAGAAGGATTTGATTACGAAATCGTAGAAAAAATGTATGCTCCGCATGATAATCTTGGAATCGTTGCAACGTTGAAAGCAGACGGAACAATTGAGAAAACAGTTGTGGGCAGTGTGGCAGAGTCTCTTCCTCTGGATTCAAATAACGAAGCTGCATACGCCAGATTAAAAGAAATCTTCACAAAAGAGTCCTTGCAGATGGCAACATTTACGATTACAGAGAAAGGATATAGTCTGGTAAACGGAAAGGGCGAACAGCTTGCAGATGTGACTGCAGATTTTGCAGCAGGACCGGAACAGCCGGCCAGCTATATGGGAAAGGTAACTTCTCTTTTGTATGCGAGATATAAGGCTGGAGAACTTCCGATCGCTATGGTCAGCACAGACAACTGCTCTCATAATGGGGATAAGTTGTATGCTGCAGTCAGTGCTTTTGCGAAGGCATGGGTTGAGAATGAAAAGGCAGAAGCAGGATTTGCTGCATATATTGATTCTGCGAAGGTATCTTTTACATGGAGCATGATCGATAAGATCACACCAAGACCGGATGCATCTGTAGAAACAATTTTGATGGAAGACGGAGTGGAAGAACTGGAGCCGGTTATTACATCTAAGAATACGTATGTTGCACCGTTTGTAAATGCGGAGGAAACAGAGTATCTTGTGATTGAAGACGATTTCCCGAACGGACGTCCGGATCTGACAAAGGGCGGATTGATGTTCACAGATCGTGAGACAGTAGATAAAGTGGAAAAGATGAAGGTATGTACCTGCCTGAATCCACTGCATACTTGTCTTGCGGTATTTGGATGTATCCTTGGATATCAAAAGATTTCTGATGAGATGAAAGATGCAGAACTGGTAAAATTAGTTGAAACAGTTGGATATGTGGAAGGACTTCCGGTAGTTGTTAATCCGGGAATTTTGGATCCGAAAGTGTTCATTGACACTGTTTTGAAGGTACGTGTGCCAAATCCGTTTATGCCGGATACACCGCAGAGAATTGCAACAGATACTTCACAGAAATTGGCAATTCGTTTTGGAGAGACAATTAAGGCATACGCAGCATCAGACGAATTAGAAGTTTCTTCTCTGAAATTGATTCCGCTTGTTTTTGCAGGATGGCTGCGTTACTTGATGGCAATCGATGATGAAGGCAACGCATTTGAGCTTAGTCCGGATCCGCTTCTGGATACAGTATGTCCTTATGTTGCAGGATTCAAGCTGGGCGAAATGGATGATGTGGCTGAAATCGAAGCAGCTGTGAAACCGGTATTGGAAAATGCGAAAATATTTGGTGTCAATCTGTATGAAGTCGGAATGGCAGAAAAAGTATGCGAATACTTGAAAGAAATGACAGCAGGAGTTGGTGCGGTACGTGCAACTTTGAAAAAGTATGTAGCATAGAATATAAAAAATTCCCGGCGGGAGAAAAGGTTCTTCCACCGGGAATTTTTTGTTGTCATGAATGTGATAAAACAGTCAGGTGGACTGTTTTGAGCATAAAAGCAATCTTATGCAAGACATTCTTTCATGACAGCATATGCGCCGTCTGTTTCTATTTTTTGGAGGATATCTGCAACTGCATTTTCAAAACCATCGGTCAGAGACAGGTCTTCTCCCCAGAAGTCGATATTGGAGCAGACTGCGTGAGCATAGGCAGCAACGTCATCATCTTTGTGTGAAAAGAAGAAATCCAGCACTGCTTGATCGTCTTTGATCTGGTATTCTTCGTTTTGGTTCCGAACGCCGATCATAGCATTTTCTTCCATGCGGACTCCACGATAAAATGCTGCATAAAAGGCAAAGGATGCAGTGATGCATTTTGGAAGAGTGCCATATTTTTCTACATATCCTTTGAAGGAAGGCATTACGCGGGCTTTCCATTTGGATGTAGAATTCAGAGAGATCGCCAACAATGCATGATCGATAAATGGATTCTTGAAACGTTCTGTTACAGAGGCAGCAAAGGCTTCTAATTCGTCTTTTGGCAGGGTAAGCGTTGGAATGATTTCATCATAAATGGTTTTATTCATAAATCCCTGAATGACGTCATCGTTCATGCAGTCTCGTACAATGCTTTGTCCTGCAAGATGGGCGCCAAGTACCATAGAAGTATGAGCGCCGTTTAAAATACGAACTTTTCTTTGTTTGTACGGTTTGTGGTTGTCTGTGATCAGAACCGGAAGACCTGCTTCTGCAAAAGGCAGTTCCTTTTTCAGACTGTCCGGACCTTCGATTACCCAGAAACCAAAGACTTCTCCGGTATCGAGTAGATTGTCCTGATAGCCCAGTTCCTGACAGATGGTTTCGGCTTCTGCGCGAGGATAACCGGTTACGATGCGGTCGACCAGAGTAGAACAGAATATATTATCTGTCTGAATCCAACGGATAAATGCATCACCAAGCTGCCATTGCTCTGCGTATTTCAGAACACATTTTTCCAGTTCTTTTCCGTTGTTATCAATCAGTTCGCAGGAGAGGATGATAAAGCCTTTTCCTTCTACGTTTCCAAAATGCTGGAAACGACGATACAGAAACTGTGTCAGCTTTCCGGGATAAGAGTTGGCTGGAACATCGGTAAACTGACAGGCTGGATCGTAGGCAATTCCGGCTTCAGTTGTGTTGCATGCGATGAATCTTAAATCAGGGTTTTCGGCACAGGCAAGAACACTTTCATAATCCTGATAAGGATTCAGACACCGGCTGACGCAGGAAATGACCCGTTTGTTATTCACCTTTTGTCCATTCTCAAAACCACGTAAAAATAAAGTATATAAGCCTTCTTGTTCATTGATCATATCTGCAAGTCCGGGCGCAATTGGCTGGCAAAGGACAACTTTAGAGTGAAAACCTGCTTTTTCATTCATTACGTCTATAAAATAATCGACAAATGCCCGTAAAAAGTTTCCTTCTCCAAATTGGAGGACACGTTCTGGTGCATCTTTTAACAAATAGCCATCAAAATTCATTTCTTCTAATGTTTGATAACAAAGTTTTTTCATGATTGATTTACCTCTTTTAATTTTAAATATATTTTTTTATAATGTGACGCCTTGTTTGAAAATTGCCATATCATGGAATCCAGCCTCCTCGGATTTGACTTGTTTTCCGGAGGCTACTTCCAGTACATATTCGAAGAATTGATCTCGTAATGTTTGCAGATCAGTTCCTTCTACGAGCACACCACAGTTGAAATCAATCCAGTTCTTTTTCTGTTCGTAAAGTCGTGTGTTGCTGGAAATCTTTACAGTAGGAACCGGGGAGGCGAACGGAGTTCCGCGGCCGGTTGTAAATAAAACGATGTGTGCTCCGGATGCAGCCAGTGCAGTAGAAGCAACCAGATCATTTCCGGGAGCGCTTAACAGGTTCAGACCTTTGCAATGAATCTGTTCTCCGTAGGCAAGGACCCCTTTCACCGGAGCGCGGCCGGATTTTTGCGTACATCCCATGGATTTATCTTCCAGCGTAGAGATGCCGCCTTTTTTGTTTCCGGGAGAAGGATTTTCATAGATGGTCTGATTATGACTCTTAAAATAGTTTTTAAAATCATTGATTAAAGTTACAGTCTGATCGAAAAGTGACTCGTTTTCACATCGATTCATCAAAAGTGTCTCTGCTCCGAACATCTCAGGAACTTCTGTAAGGATCGTGGATCCGCCCTTGGAGATCAGAAGATCGGAAAATGCACCGACTGTCGGGTTTGCCGTGATACCGGATAATCCGTCTGAGCCGCCGCATTTCATACCAATTACAAGTTCACTGCAGCTGATGGGTTCTCTGTGAAAGGTAGATGCATAGGCAATTAATTCCCGGATGAGAGAGAGGGCATCTGCTATTTCATCTTCAGATTCTTGTGCAACCAGAAATTTCACCCGATCCTCATCATAATCCCCGATGTATTTCTTCAATTCATCGATATTGCTGTTTTCACATCCCAGACCGAGTACGAGAACTCCACCGGCATTTGGATGACGGATCAAATCAGCAAGAATTGTCCGGGAATGTTCCTGATCATCGCCCATCTGAGAACATCCATACGGATGTGGAAATGCTGCAATGGCATCAATCTGCTCAGTCTTATATTGCTGTGCCTGGCGTTCAATGGCGGTGGCAATGTTATTTACACAGCCAACAGTAGGGATGATCCAGATTTCGTTCCGAACGCCTGCTTTTCCATCCTTACGTCGATAGCCCTGAAAAAAGCGCTCTTCGGTGGTGGGAATGGAACAGTCGGTCTTTTGATAAGTATAGGTCAGTAAATCACCGAGATTGGTTCTGATATTATGGATATGTACCCAGGTTCCAGCCGGAATTTCAGTAGTGGCATGCCCGATCGGAGAGCCGTACTTGATAATCTCAGCATCTTTGGAAATGGGAGTGAGGGAAAACTTATGTCCCTGGGGAATGTCTTCGGAGAGTGTGAGGTCTGAGCCGCTGCATGAAATAAGAGTGCCTTTGGATAAAGGCTGCAATGCGACTGCCACATTGTCTTCCGGGTGAATACGAATATACGGATTCATAATTCAGGTTCCTTTCTTTACTTAGAATGATATAATGGGATAATACTTTTTGAAAAAATGTAAGTGCTTACATTTAAGATAATCCTTTTTGGAAAATTAGTCAATCCTTTTGGATTAAAAAAGTGAAAAGAAAAAAATCCCCCTGGCTGAGAGTGGATTTTGGGATTCTCTCAGTCAGGGGGATGGGTCAGATTATAACTTGTTGACTCTTTTCATAGCGGAGGTTACCATTCCGCCCAGAGCGAGTAATGCAAGTGCATTTGGAATGACCATCAGGTTGTTGAACATATCGGACAGCTCCCATACGAGATCGTTTGATGCTAATGTTCCAAGGAAGATAAATGCAAGTGCAATTACGGTATAAATTTTAGTGGATTTTTCTCCAAATAAGTATGCCACATTGATTTTTCCAAACAAGTTCCAGCCAAGGATGGTGGAAAATGCAAAGAAGAATAGGGTGATCGCAACAAATTGTGCGCCTAAGTTTTCTCCAAAGACAGTTCCAAAGGCTGTCTGTGCGAGATTTGCCTTGCCGATTGTCTCCAGAACCGGTCCGGTGTAGCCATTTGCAAGGATCCCGTCTTTTGTATACAAAGTAGAAATGACTACGAGTGCATTCAGTGTCAGTACAATAAATGTATCGATAAAGACACCTACCATAGCAACACATCCCTGTTCGTGCGGTGTTTTAACTTGAGCCAGTGCATGCGCATGTGGGGTGGAACCCATACCTGCTTCGTTGGAGAACAGACCACGTTTTGCACCTTGCGTCAGGGCTGTTTTGATCGCAGCACCAAAGGAACCGCCGATGATTGCTTGTGGCTGGAATGCATAGGTGAAGATCATTCCGAAGGTTTCCGGTAAATATTTAAAACGGGCAATCAGAACGACTAAACCGCCCAGAAGGAAGATAGCAGCCATGATCGGAACAATTTTTTCAGTTACGGAAGCCAGACGCTTTATTCCACCAAGGAAAATAAATCCACAGATGATGACGAGGATGATGCCGACAATCCAGGATGGAATACCAAAGGCTGTTTCACAGGTAGAGCCTATGGAGTTGGACTGTACCATACATCCGAAAAATCCCAGCGCCAGCGTGATGGCAATTGCGAAGAATCCGGCCAGAAATTTTCCGAAAGGACCTTTGAAAGCGGTGGTAATGTAGTATACCGGACCACCTTTGATCTGTCCGTCTTTTTCTACGATACGTGTCTCCTGTGCCAAGGTTGCCTCGGCATAGATGGTTGCCATACCGAAGAAAGCAATGATCCACATCCAGAAAATTGCACCGGGACCTCCGGTCAGGATCGCGCCGGAAGCACCGACGATATTGCCGGTTCCTACCTGAGCGGCGATTGCAGTGGCGAGAGCCTGGAAGGAACTCATTCCGGAATCGTGTTTCTTTCCGTTGAGGGTTAGTGTTCCGAATACACGAGACATTCCTTCTTTAAAACAGCGAACCTGCACAAAACGGGTTTTAAAAGAATAAAAGAGTCCGACTGCAATCAACATAATGAATAGGATGTAGTCAGACAGGTAACTGTTGATGGTTTGAACGATTGGTAATAAAGTTTCAGACATTTTTTTTCTCCTTTAGATAAATAATGAATAAAAAAGAGCAGCTATAAAGCAGCTGCTCTGAAAAAACACATATAAATCTGAGAAAAATGATAAAATATCTATCAAATAAATGATATGTATAGATATAATATTATCACTCTGTCTCCTTTACCTGAGAGATTCAATCCAAATAGGATCTTACACCTTCGGTACTCATACATGAGTTTTTCCAGAGTATTCTCCACCTCCAGTTTCTGTTTTACAGATTCAAGAGGTTTCAACGAATCTGTTGTTTATCATAGCACAGTGATAAAGAAGTGTCAATAATTTCCAACTTCATTTTCAATCTGTTTTTTTGTTTTTAAAATCATTTCTTTTAATTCCAGGATCCGCTTGTCATTCATTCTGTCTTTGGGAGCAGATATACTGATCGCATAGGTGGATTTTCCGTTATAACCTTTAAGAGAAACTGCAATACACCGGACTCCGAGTTCATTCTCTTCGTTATCCATTGCAAAACCGTTTTTACGGGTTTCCTCTATTAGTTTTATAAAATCTATATATTTGGTAACAGTGTATTCGGTGAGCGGACAAATGGAACTGCGTTTCCAGATAGATTCAATCTTTTCATCCGGCATATCCGCAAGCATTGCTTTTCCTACACCGGAACAGTATAGCGGGATGCTCTTGCCAACCATGGAAATCATACGGATGGAATTTTGAGAGGCTTCTACCTTATCTATATAGGTTGCATTGATTCCGTCAATTTGTACCAGGTGTACGGTTTCGCCGGATGCTGACGAAAGAGCTTTGATATAAGGCCGGGCAATGTCGATCATGTTGTTTTTTGCAAGAATCTGATTGGAAAGTCCGCAGATCTTAAAGCTCAGACTGTATTTAGAGGTCTCTGGATCCTGACGTACATAATCCATACAGATCAGAGAATTTAAAATACGGTGTACGGTACTTTTATTCAGATTCAGTTCAGCGCTCAACTCCTGAAGGCCCATTGCTCCATTTTGAGCAAGGCATTCGATGGTATTGAAAATACGCTCGGAAACTTGAATTGGATTTTTTTGCAATTCCTGTTGCTGTTCCATAGGGAAACCTCCTGTCTATCCGATGTAATCTATAATAATTGCAATCGTAATTTATGCGATATCATATAATAAAATGGCGTTTCATGATATGAAACTGCTTGGCTATGTCGTATTGTATCATGCTTCTTTTGAAATAGCAATTTTTAATTGAAATTTGATTGACAGATGATATGTCTGGAGTATAATAAAGAGAAAAGACCATAATATGAAACTGAGTTTCATAATATGGAACAAATAACGAAATTAAAAGAAAAATTGAAAAGGAGAGATTAAAATGAGTGAAGCGTTAAAAAATGAATTTGGATTTGAAGTACGTCATGTGGGAGTAAACTGTGAAAATGAAGAGGAGGCAGTTAAGGTAGCAGAGCAGTTCGAACTGCTTTTTGGATTTCCGAAAAAGGTAGGAAACAGTTCCGTATTTGCCGGTACGGGAGTAGAAGTGATGAAGACACCATACCTTGGAAAGAACGGTCATATCGCTATTGGAACAACGGATATAGAAGGTGCTGTAAAATATTTGGAATCCAAAGGAGTTGCATTTGATCCGGAGACAGCAAAGTATAAGAATGATAAAATGATCGCTATTTATATGAAAGAGGAACTGGGTGGGTTTGCAGTACATTTGGTACAAAAATAAATTCTGTAAAATATCTATAAAAAAGGTTGAAATGTGTTGACAAGGATATAATAATGAGTATAATAAAAAACAAGAGGTTCACAATATGAAATTGTGTTCCACAATGTGAAACAGAAAAGAGCAAGCAGATAAGGAGAATGAAAAGATGAGTAATGTATCAGAGACTATTCAGAAAATGGGCGTAGTACCGGTAGTTGTTTTGAATGATGCAAAAGATGCAGCACCGTTGGCAAAGGCTTTGTGTGAAGGCGGACTTCCATGCGCAGAAGTTACGTTCCGTACAGAAGCAGCAGAAGAATCCATTCGTATCATGACAACAGAATATCCGGAGATGTTTGTTGGAGCTGGAACAGTATTGACGATTGATCAGGTAGATCGTGCAGTTGCAGCAGGAGCAAAATTTATCGTAAGTCCAGGATTTGATCCTGAAATCGTAGATTACTGTCTGAGTAAAGACATTCCGGTATATCCAGGATGTATTACACCGTCTGAAGTTGCACAGGCAGTTAAGAGAGGACTGAAGGTTGTAAAGTTCTTCCCGGCAGAACAGTTTGGCGGAGTTTCTACAATTAAAGCACTGGCTGCACCATATGTTGGCGTGAAGTTTATGCCGACAGGCGGGGTGAATGCAAACAACCTGGAAAGCTATCTGTCCTGTGATAAGATTGTAGCATGCGGTGGAAGCTGGATGGTAAAAGGAAGTCTGGTAGCTGAAGGAAAATTTGATGAAATTAAAGAACTTGTAAAAGAAGCGGTTCAGCTTGTAGCAGACATCAGAAATAAATAAAGGAAATAGAGACGTATAAAATTAAGAAAAGTCAGAGATTATATTAATAGAAGAAAGAGGCATATTATGAGTAAAAAAGTTATTACATTTGGAGAAATCATGTTAAGACTAGCGCCGGAAGGATATTATCGTTTCGTGCAGGCTGATACATTTGGAGCAACATATGGCGGAGGAGAAGCAAACGTTGCAGTTTCTCTTGCAAACTATGGATTCGATGCAAAGTTCGTTACAAAACTTCCAAAGCATGAGATTGGCCAGGCAGCAGTTAATTCTTTGAGAAAATATGGTGTTGATACTTCTTATATCGCACGTGGCGGAGACAGAGTTGGAATTTATTTCTTAGAGAAAGGTGCATCTCAGAGACCATCTAAGGTTATTTACGACAGAGCTGGTTCTTCTATCTATACAGCTTCACCGGAAGACTTTAACTGGAAAGAAATTTTTGATGGAGCAGAATGGTTCCACTTTACAGGAATTACACCGGCATTGAACGACAATGTAGCAGCAATCTGTCTGGAGGCTTGTAAAGCAGCTAAAGAAGCCGGAGTTAAGATTTCCTGTGACTTGAACTACAGAAATAAACTTTGGAGCAAAGAAAAAGCAGGTCAGGTTATGGGTGAGCTTTGCAAATATGTTGATGTTTGTATTGCAAACGAAGAGGATGCCTCTGATGTATTCGGTATCAAAGCCGCTAATACAGATGTATATGCAGGTGAGGTAAATCACGAAGGTTACAAGGATGTTGCAAAACAGCTTGCTGACCGTTTTGGATTCGAGAAAGTGGCTATTACATTGCGTGAATCACTTTCTGCAAATGACAATCTCTGGTCTGCAATGTTATTTGACGGAACAGACTATTACTTTAGTAAAAAATATAAGATGCATATCGTAGACCGCGTTGGTGGCGGAGACAGCTTCGGAGGCGGACTGATTGCAGCAACATTGAACGGATATGATGCACAGGCAACAATTGAATTTGCAGTTGCAGCATCTTGTCTGAAACACTCCATCGAGGGTGACTTTAACATGGTCTCTATGGACGAAGTTGCAAAACTTGCTGGTGGCGATGCTTCCGGACGTGTCCAGAGATAATAAATAATCCCTATTTGCTATGCTGAAATCCGGCTGCCACGAAAGTGGCAGCTATATTTCTGTTAAGAGGTATTTATGGGAGAATCCATTATTGAATCGAAAAATTGATTGTTGTATAATAAAAATATGAGAAATGGAGGTAAGACGATGAAACAGTTTATGAATGAGGATTTTTTGTTGTCAACAGCAACCGCACAGAAATTGTATCATGAGTATGCAGAGGTGATGCCGATTCTGGATTATCACTGCCATTTGAATCCGCAGGAGATTTACGAGGATCGAAAATTTGAAAATATTACACAGGTATGGCTGGGCGGAGACCATTATAAGTGGCGCCAGATGCGCTCAAATGGGGTAGAAGAAAAGTATATAACAGGAGATGCATCGGATCGCGAAAAGTTTCAGAAATGGGCGGAGACTTTAGAGATGGCAATTGGAAACCCATTGTATCATTGGAGTCACCTGGAATTAAAACGTTATTTTGGTTATGAAGGATATTTGAATGGAGAAACAGCAGAGGAAGTATGGAATTTGTGCAATGCAAAGCTGGCAGAGGATGGAATGTCCACAAGAAATCTGATCAGACAGTCTAATGTAACGCTGGTATGTACAACAGATGATCCGGTAGATTCTCTGGAATGGCATAAAAAAATAGCAGAAGATCCGACTTTTGATGTACAGGTGCTTCCGGCATGGAGACCGGACAAGGCCATGAATCTGGAAAAAGCAGATTATTTGGAATATCTGGAAAAATTAAGTGAAGTGAGTAAAATTCAAGTTACGAGTTTCAAGACATTGATCGAAGCATTGAAAAACCGAATGGATTTCTTCGAGGAGAATGGCTGTACAGTATCTGATCATGGTCTGGAATATGTCATGTATCAGCCGGCGGGTGAGGATGATATTGAAAAGATTTTTGCAAAACGCCTGAGCGGAGAAATGGTAACTCGCCAGGAAGAGCTGCAGTTTAAGACTGCTTATATGGTAGCGCTTGGAAAAGAGTACCATAAGAAAAACTGGGTAATGCAGTTACATTATGGAGTCAAAAGAGATAACAATCAGAGTATTTTCCGTAAGCTGGGACCGGATGCGGGAATTGACTGCATCAATAACTATGCACCTTCATCTGAAATGGCAGCATATTTAAATGCACTTGCAGAGAATGATGAATTGCCGAAAACGATTTTGTATTCGCTGAATCCGGTAGATAATGCAGCAATCGGAACGATCATCGGATGTTTCCAGGGACCGGAAACTGTCGGTAAGATTCAACAGGGCAGTGCATGGTGGTTCAATGACCATAAGACAGGAATGATGGAACAGATGACCTCATTGGCAAGCCTTGGTCTTCTCGGAAACTTTATAGGTATGCTTACAGATTCCAGAAGTTTTCTGTCCTATACCAGACACGAATATTTCAGACGGATTCTCTGTGAACTGATTGGCGGCTGGGTAGAAAATGGAGAATATCCGGCGGATTATAAGACTTTGGAGAAGATGATCAAAGGAATTTCTTATAATAATGCGGTTCGTTATTTTGGATTTGATCTGTAATAATAGAAAAAATAGCAGACATATCTGTCAGGTAATGTAAATGAAAAAGCGGGGATTCGGTGAAGATGCCGAATTCCCGCTTTTTAAAAGTAAGAGGTCATATTTGATTAGAAAACGGTTTTTATGAAATCTCTCCCCGATATTCTTTCGGGGTTTTTCCAATATATTTTTTGAAAATCTTTGTAAAATAATTGACATCTGGAATGCCGCAGTATTGTGCAATATTTTGGATCTGCATATTGGTTGAGTTGAGCAGAAAAACGGCATTATCCATTCTTTTTTTGTTTACATAATCGGTCAAAGTCATCCCCGTTTCCTTTTTAAATAAAGTAGAAAGATAGCTTGCATTTACATTTAGTAATTGCGCCTGTGTCTTTAAACTTAAGTCGGCGGTCAGGTCCGAATCGATACGAGTGACTACTTTTTGAACCAGAAGAGAGAAACCTTTCATAGAATGATTCTTTACTAAAAGACAGTATTTATGAATCATTTCCTTTTGCAGCGCTGTACCACCCTCCGGAGTCGTGAGCTGTTCGATTTTCCGGGCAAATCGAGAAGACAGGCTGTCGATATGCATAGGATGGACCGAACCTTGTTCCGCACCTTTTCGAAGAAGGGTATTCATAATGATGCAGTAATTCTTAATGTCTCGTACAGGATCCGGAACGCGTTGTTCCAGAGTCAGGAAGGAATTGCTCGTGATTGCCATTTCTGCCTTATGTACCAGTCCCTGTGAAACAGCGTGGATCAAAAGATTTTCTGCCTCGTATCGTTTTTCCAGAATCTCCATCGTGAAAAAGGCATCTTCTGTATCCGGCAGGTCGGATCTTGAGGTGATCGGTTCCGTATTGTCTGAAAGTCGATTGTCGATGGTCTCTACGGTGAAATTTTCAAGTTCTCCCCACAAGTATTCCCCCAAGGTAGTGGTCAGAGAAAACAAAGCATCTTCATTGGAAAGTGTAATCAAAGAAGTATAGAACTTCTGCAGTTCTGCAAATTTCTGCGGGGAAAGTGTAAGCTGCTCGGCTAAGTGCAGTAATAGCTGTTTTGTAATTTCTCGTGTGGAATACGGTCCGATAAACAAATAGCAAGGAGGTTTTTGCGGATCCGGAAGCTGGATGCAAATATAGTTGCAGAAAAAAGCATCCTGAATGCGGTAAATTACATTTGGCTGTATGATCGGCGGTGTATTGGAAAATAGTTTGCTGTAATCATTTTCGTTATAGATCATGCGACGCAGACCGAGATCAAATTCTGGTATTTCTTTGCTCGTGGTGTCGATGATACATGTATGTATGTGAAAATTATTTAATAATCGGTTTACAAATTCTAATTGTATATCGTAATGCATAGAAAACCTCACTTCTTATCATAATATATCTTGTATGAAATTGGAAATTGCCATAAAAATAGGAATTCCAAAACAATAGTAAAATTCTCTTCTATTATCGTATAATTTTTAGGAAAAATCAAGTACAAATAAAAAAAATACGGGAATGACTAAAAATATTTCTAACAGAAAAAAGGGAGAGAGATTAAAATAAAGACATCAAAACGTTTGGTATAAGTACATATCTGGGAACATTAAGAAGGAGGAAAATGGTATGCGCAATATTATCAATCTGAACAAAGAATGGAAATTTATTCAAAAGGATGCAGGACTTCCAACTGTACTTCCAACAGACTGGCAGCAGGTAGATTTGCCACATACATGGAATGCAGTAGATGGTCATGACGGAAATGGAAGTTATGACAGAGGAAGATACTGGTATGCAAAAACATTTGCAACACCGAAGCAGGCATTTGGCGGAGATCGGATTTTTGTGGAAGTATTGGCAGCAGGACAGCAGGCGACGGTATATGTGAATGGAACAGAGGTGACCTACCATGAAGGAGGTTATTCTATTTTCCGCGTGGATATTACAGAACAATGTAAAGAAGAAGGAGAAAATCTTCTGGTAATCGCATGCAGCAATGAATACAAAGACAGTGTATATCCGCAGTCTGCAGATTTTACATTCTATGGTGGATTGTATCGTGGTGTAAATATTATCAGTGTTCCGGAAGCACATTTTGATCTGGAGTATTACGGAGGCCCTGGAATTCAGGTAACCCCAACACCTTGCGAATGCGGCGGTGCAGAGTTTGAGATTGTATCTTATGTAAAAAATGCAGATGAAAACTTTACAGTACTGTATTCAATTTGTGATGCAGAAGGGAAAGAAGTTGCTTCCGCATGCCGTCCGGCAGATGAGACAAGCGTAAAAATTTACGTTCCGGATGCAGAAAAATGGGAAATTGACGCGCCATATCTTTATACTGTGACTGCACAGCTGCAGAGAAGAAATGAGTGTTTTGATGAAGTAACTGTAAAAGCCGGTGTGAGAAGTTTTTCCTGTGATCCGAACAAAGGATTTATTATCAATGGCGTAGAGACTCCATTGCGTGGAGTGAGCCGTCATCAGGATATGCTGTATAAAGGCAATGCATTGACAAGAGAAGATCACTATGAAGATGCTAGAATTATTAAGGAATTGGGAGCAAATACGATTCGTCTGGCACATTATCAGCATAGTCAGGATTTCTATGATGCATGTGATGAGATGGGATTTGTCGTATGGGCAGAGATTCCGTTTATCAGTGTGATGAATAAGGATCCGGAGGCTCATCAGAACTGTATCAGTCAGTTAAAAGAGCTGATCATTCAGAATTACAATCATCCATCCATCTGTTTCTGGGGAATTTCCAATGAAATCCTCATCGGTGGTATTTCTGAGCAACTGGTGGAAAATCATAAAGAACTGAACGCACTTGCAAAAGAATTAGATCCAACCAGATTGACAACAATCGCACATGTCAGCATGACTCCGGTAGATGGCCCGATGCATACACTGACAGATGTAATCAGCTATAACCACTATTTTGGATGGTATGGTGGAAAAATGGAAGACAATGGACCATGGCTGGATATGTTCCATGAAAAACATCCGGATATCTGCCTGGGAATGTCTGAATATGGATGTGAAGGCATCATCACATACCATGGGCCGAATCCTGCTTGTAAAGATTACAGTGAAGAATATCAGGCATTGTATCACGAGCATATGGCAAAAGTATTTGATGAGCGTCCATGGATCTGGTCTTCTCATGTATGGAATATGTTTGATTTTGGTTGTGCAGCCCGCGATGAAGGCGGCGTTTCCGGAAGAAATAACAAGGGTCTTGTTACAATGGATCGCAAGACAAAGAAAGACAGCTATTATATTTACAAAGCATATTGGAATAAAGAACCAATGGTACATGTATGTGGAAGACGTTATGCACAGCGTGCCGGAGAGACGACAGAAATCCGCGTATATTCCAACCAGCCGACAGTTACATTATATCTGAATGGAGAAAAAGCCGGTGAGTTGAGTGCTGATAAGGTATTTGTCTTTGAAGTTGCATTGCATGAGGGCCAGAATACAGTGCTGGCAGTTGCAGGAGATGTGAAAGACAGCATTACACTTGAAAAGGTTGAGAAAGAACCTGAAATTTATGTACTTCCAGAGGTAAATGAACGTGCAGAAGGTGTAGCAAACTGGTTTAAGACAGTTGGAGACATGGACCTTACAGCTCCAATGGAGTTCCCGGAGGGAATGTACAGCATCAAGGATTCAATCGAAGAGATTGCCAAGAATGCTGAGGCGCTGGAAATTGTGCAGAAGGCTGTAAAAATTGCAATGAACATGAATGTAGCTCCGGGTGAAGGTATGTGGGATATGATGAAGAGCATGTCCATGGAGCGTATGAAAGACATGGCAGGCAGCATGATGCCGGAAGGATTTGTAGAAAGCCTGAACGCAAAACTGATTCAGATTAAAAAGGATTGAACAAAAGAATAACAATTATTTTATGAGGAAAGGAAACGATTATGAGTAATCAGAAAAATGTCCCTGCATTTGGGATGCGGGATAAGATCGGTTATATGTTTGGAGATTTTGGTAATGATTTTACATTTATCTTATCTTCTAGTTTTATGTTGAAGTTCTATACAGATATTATGGGACTGGCTCCGGCAGTAATTGGTATGTTGATGATGGCTGCACGATTTGTAGATGCAGTAACAGATGTTACGATGGGACAGATCGTAGACCGCTCCAAGCCGACAAAAGATGGTAAATTTAAACCATGGATCCGCAGAATGTGCGGACCGGTGGCAATCGCATCGTTCTTGATCTACCAATCTGCATTTGCAGATATGGCTTATGGATTTAAGCTGGTTTGGATGATTGTAACATATTTGCTGTGGGGAAGTATTTTCTATACATCCATCAATATTCCTTACGGATCTATGGCATCTGCAATTTCCGCAGAAGCAGAAGACAGAGCGTCTCTGTCTACATGGAGAACAATTGGTGCAACATTGGCCGGACTTGTCATCGGTGTTGGAACTCCGTTGGTAGCTTATGTAACTGTAGATGGTAAGACAATGTTATCCGGAAGCCGTATGACGATCATCGCCGGAGTGTTCAGTGTATTGGCAATTATCTGTTATATGCTTTGCTTTACTCTTGTAAGAGAGCGTGTTGTGATTCCTGCAAATAATGAAAAACTGGACATCAAAAAGATGCTTCAGAGTCTGGTAACAAATCGTGCGCTCATCGGTATCATTGCAGCAGCAATCCTGTTGCTTCTTGCAATGCTGGGTATGCAGGGAATGTCTGCGTATGTATTCCCGAACTACTATGGAAGTGCACAGGCACAATCCTTGTCTGCACTGGCAGGTAGTGTTGCGGTACTGGCAATTTGTGCACCTCTGGCAACCAAGCTGTCAGCAAAATTTGGTAAGAAAGAACTTTCCGTTGTATCTTGTCTTGTTGGTGCAGGGTTCTTCTTGATCTGTCTGATCTTGAAACCGCAGAATCCGTATGTGTATGTAGGATTTTATACACTTGCTTATGTAGCAATCGGTTTCTTTAATATGATCATCTGGGCAATGATCACAGATGTAATTGACGATGCAGAAGTGAAAAACGGTGTGCGTGAAGATGGAACTATTTATTCTGTATACTCATTCGCACGTAAGATCGGACAGGCATTGTCTTCCGGTATGGTTGGTGGTCTTTTATCACTGATTGGTTATACAGAAGCTACAGCATTTGATACAAATGTTGTAAATGGAATCTTCAATATTTCATGTATCGTACCGATCATTGGTATGGTAGCTGTTGCTCTGGCATTGCTGTTTATCTATCCATTGAACAAGAAAAGAGTGGATGCTAACGTGGCAGAATTGAAGAAACGTCGTGGAGAGGCATAAAGCAACGCGATACAGAGTTTCGTAATTGCAAAAAGAGTGAATGATAGAAAATGTTCCCGGCAGGATATAGATGATATCTTGTCCGGGAATATTTTTGTTATATAGAAAACTTTGTTCTTTTGTATGGAATTCAGTACTTGCTAAATGAAAGAAATTCGCTTACAATAGACTCGACAAATTAATAATGAAGGTTATTTGAAGAAGGAGACAACACATGAAAAGAAAAACATGGAGTATTCTTTTGGTGTTAGCAATGACGTTTTCTATTGCACTGAGCGGGTGTTCAGGTGATAAGAAAGCGGCAGAGTCGACAACGGAGAAAGAACTTTCAGGAAAACCGGTCGAAGGCGGGAGTATTAAGGTAGGTATTTCCCAGGACTTGGACAGTCTTGACCCACACAAAGCAGTAGCGGCAGGAACGAAAGAGGTTTTATTTAACATTTTCGAAGGGCTTGTAAAGCCTGACAGTGATGGTAATTTAGTCGAAGCCATTGCAGCGAAGTATGAAATTTCTGAAGATGCAAAGGTCTATACTTTTACACTTCGTGAAGGCGTGAAGTTTCATAATGGGAATGCAGTGACTGCGGAAGATGTCAAATATTCAATTGATCGTTGCGCCGATACATCAAATGGAGAACCGTTGGTATCGGCGTATTCTATTGTAGAGAGTGTGAATATTTTGGATGAACACCGGGTTGAGGTTGTGTTAAGTGAGCCGAATACGGAATTTTTGGCGTATATGACAACTGCAATTGTGCCAAAGGATTATACGGATCTGGAGACTGCACCGATTGGAACCGGACCTTTTAAATATGTGTCCAGAAATCCACAGGAAAATATTATTATGGAAAAGAATGAAGAGTACTGGGGAGAAAAGGCACATCTGGATGAAGTGGAATTTCGGATTGTTGCAGATGCAGATATGTTGGTTACGAATTTAAAAGGAGGTTCCATTGATATGGCAATGCGCCTCACTTCCTTGCAGGCTGCAGAGCTGACCGAGGGATTTCATATCGAAGAAGGCACGATGAATCTGGTGCAGGCGTTATATCTGAATAATGCTGTGGAGCCGCTGAATCAGGAAAAGGTTAGACAGGCGCTCTGTTATGCAGTTAATCCGGATGAAATTATGATGATGATGGCAGATGGAAAAGGGGTACGGATTGGAACAAGTATGTATCCGGGGCTGAAAAAATATTATGACGAGTCTTTTGCAGCTTACTATGAGCAAGATGTAGAAAAGGCGAAGGAGTTGTTGGAAGAAGCCGGATATCCGGATGGTTTTGATCTGGAAATCTCAGTATGCTCCGCAGATCAGCCGCATGTCGATACAGCGCAGGTGCTTGCAGAGCAACTGAAGGCGATCGGTGTGAATGTCACGATCGAACCGATGGAGTGGGAAGCATGGTTGGAAGATGTATATGCGGGACGGAAGTTTCAGTCTACAGTCGTTGGCGTAGATGCATCGAATCTGTCGGCGAGAGCGATGTTAGAGCGATTTACATCAGATGCCAGCGGAAACTTCATTAATTTCCAGGATGAAGAATATGACAAGGTCTTTGCAGAGGCAATTGCAACGACAGATGAGGAAGAACAGTTAGAACTTTACAAAGAGTTAGAAGAAATTCTTGCAGAGCGTGCGGCAAATGTATATATTCAGGATTTGGCAAATCTGGTGGCAGTCAGTGACAAATTTGACGGATATACATTTTATCCGTTGTATGTGCAGGATATGTCGAAGATGTACGCAGTAGAATAAGGAACAAACGTGAATCGTTCAAGTGAACAGAGTTGATTGAGAAAGGAAGCGCAAGTATGAAATATGTAATGAAAAAAGTAACAGGTCTTATAATCGCATTATTAATTGTCAGTATGCTTGCCTTCCTTGCGTTTGAAATTATTCCGGGAGACCCGGCGAGAACGATTTTGGGTACGGAAGCCACAGAAGAGAAAGTCATGGCTCTGCGGGAGGAGATGGGATTGAACCGTCCCCTGCCGCAGCGTTATGGACAATGGGTGAAGGATTTTGTTGCCGGTGATATGGGGACTTCCTATTACTATCAGGAGCCTGTTAAAGAATTGATCGGGGATAAAATTCCAATTACAGTAGCGATGACAGTATTGTCATTGATTTTTATTGTGGTGCTGGCATTTCCAATCAGTATTTTGTGTGTCCGATATGAAAATAAATGGATTGACCGCCTGTTTCTGATCCTGAATCAGATCACGATGTCGGTGCCACCGTTTTTTGTCGGGATTGTATTTACATTTGTCTTTGGTTTGATTTTGCAGTGGTTTACTCCGGGGAGTTATGTTTCTTATGAAGAGGATCTGTTTGGTTTTTTAGGATATCTGCTGTTGCCGTCATTAGCCATCGCACTGCCAAAGGCGGCGATGACAGTCAAAATGTTTCGGAATTCACTTCTTACGGAAATGCATCAAGATTATGTGAGAACTGCTTACAGTCGGGGGAATAATGTGTGGCAAGTGTTGGTTAAGCATGTAGTGCGTAATGGAATTCTTCCGGTGATCACATTTTTAGGGATGATGATTGCGGATATGATCGCAAACAGTATTGTAATTGAGCAGGTATTTGGGATTCCGGGGCTTGGAAGAATTTTGATTTCTTCTATTTCTAAAAGGGATTATCCGGTGGTGTCTGCAATTATTGTTTTGATTGCGGTTGTAGTTCTGGTTTTGAATTTGCTGGTTGATCTGCTTTATCAGAAACTGGATAAGCGGATCGTACTGCAGTAATGGCGGGGCAGATGAGAGAGGATTGGACATGAAAGGAACAAAACGAACGAAACGAGGAAGAAATAAAAATCATTCTTACAACTTTACAATTGGGTGTGTACTTACATTAGTCATGGCAATTTTGATTTTGATTGGTTTTTTCTGGACTCCGTATGATCCGGAAACGATGCAGGGATCTTTGAAACTGGGAGCACCCTCGCTGCAGCATTGGTTTGGCTGTGACCAGTTTGGAAGAGACGTATTAAGCCGTGTTTTAAGTGGCGCTGGAAGTACGCTCCTAATTGGAGTTGGAACGATTCTGATCGGAGGAACATGTGGGGTCCTGATTGGTGCGGTAACCGGATATTTTGGCGGCTGGCTGGATGAGGGATTGATGCGTATCAATGATGCGCTGGCTGCATTTCCAAGCGTTCTTCTGGCACTTGTGATCATTGCCATAGCGGGCAGTGGAACGTATCGTGTAATGCTTGCCTTGGGGATTGCTTTTATTCCAAGTTTTGCACGTGTGGTAAGAGGAGAATTTCTGCGCTGTCGGGAAATGGATTATGTGATTAGTGCAAAGTTGATTGGTGTTTCTGCTCCGAGAATTTTATTTGTTCATATTTTGCCGAATATTTTACCGACCCTGCTTTCTTCACTGGCGATTGGGTTTAATAATGCAGTTCTTGCTGAGGCGGGATTAAGTTATCTGGGAATCGGTGTACAGCCGCCGGATGCGAGCTTGGGGCGGATGCTTTCAGAGTCCCAGACGTATTTGGCCAGTGGACCCTGGTGTGCGATTTTTCCGGGATTGTTTCTGGTGCTGCTGGTTTTAGGAGTTGGAATGCTGGGCGAAGGAATTCTGGATCGGTTCGGAGGTGGACGATGATGCTGCGAGTGGAAAATCTGACCATTCACTTTGAAGAAAATGCAAAACAGCAGGAAGTTGTCAAACAAGTTACATTTTCTATGAATCAGGGAGAAATTCTGGGGCTGGTGGGAGAGTCTGGTTCCGGAAAATCTATGACAGCGCTTACGATCGCCGGGCTGCCCAAAGCGGGAGCAAGGCAGGACGAAGGGCGGATTACTTTTTGTTGTAAAAAGGGAGATGAAGTGTCTCTGACAGAACTTGATAAAAACGAAATGCGTAAATTGCAGGGAACGGAAATCGGTATGATATTTCAGGAGCCGATGACTGCATTGAATCCGACGATGAAGATCGGAAAGCAAGTAGAGGAGACGCTTTGTATTCATACAAATCTGTCAAAGGAAGAACGGCGAAAAAGAGTTTTGAAGGCATTGGAAGATGTGGAATTGGAACAACCGGAACTGGTTGCGGAAAAATATCCTCATGAATTATCAGGAGGGATGCGACAGCGGGTGATGATTGCGTCTGCAATCGTGTGTCATCCGCAGTTATTGATTGCGGATGAACCTACCACTGCATTGGATGTACAAACGCAGAGGAGTATTTTGCAGCTTTTGAATAAATTAAATCAAAACTACGGAATGAGTATTCTGTTCATCTCTCATAATCTGCGTGTTGTGAATCAGATCTGCCAGCGTGTGCTTGTGATGAAAGACGGCGAGATTGTGGAAGAAGGAAAGACAGAACAAATATTTTTACATCCAAAGCATGCTTATACAAAGGCATTGATTGCAGCGATTCCGCAAAGGACAGAGCGCTCGCCTGAAATGCAGGAAAGAGAGAGAAGAGATACAAAACAGAGAAAGAAGGTTCTGGAATTACGAAATGTCAATGCATTTTATAAGGAAAATAAAAACAAACATCAGATTTTGAACAATGTTTCTTTTACATTATATGAAGGGGAAATTGTTGGACTTGTAGGTGCAAGTGGCAGTGGGAAATCAACATTATGTAAGTGCGTACTCGGGCTTTTGAAGGAGTATGAAGGAGAGGTCGTGCATTATACAGAGCGCCCGCAGATGGTGTTTCAGGATCCGTATGCGTCTTTAAATCCGAAGAAGAAGATTGGCTGGATATTGGAGGAGCCGCTGCGGATTCAAAAGAAATACAGCAGGACAGAACGATATGCAAAAGTTATGGAAATGTTGGCGCGGGTCAAACTGCCAAATGAAATTTATGATCGCTATCCACGTGAATTAAGCGGTGGACAGCGACAAAGAGTCAGCATCGCACTCGCTCTGATTACAGGAACCCGGTTCGTTTTGGCGGATGAACCATTGTCTGCCTTAGACGTAACAGTGCAGGCGCAGATGCTGCAGTTATTGAAGGAGTTACAGGCACAGGAAAAAATCTGTTATTTATTTGTGTCACATGACCTGGATGTGGTAAATCAGATTTGTGACAGAGTGCTTGTTTTGGAAGATGGAAATATAAGAAACGCTTGGATTTAAACACAATGTTGCTAGCAGATAGGATAATAGGAAGAGAAAATAGATGAGGACATATCAGTTGACGATTATGTATGACGGTTCCCGGTTTCGAGGATGGCAGAGACAGCCGGATACGGAATTGACAATACAAGGAATATTGGAAAAGCAGATCAGTGATTTGGCAGGATATTCTGTGGAAGTTCAAGGAGCGGGGAGGACAGACGGAGGCGTTCATGCCGCAGGTCAGGTGGCAAGCATCCAGTTGTCCGGAAAGATTGAAACGGAGGAGTTTCGAGATAAGTTAAATCAGAAATTACCGGAAGACATCAGAGTGCTGGAAGTAAAACTGATGAAAAATACATTTCATGCCAGGTATAGTGCATGTGGAAAGTGTTACGAATATTGCATAGATACCGGAGAACGGGCAAACGTGTTTTTTAGAAAATACAGATATCATTATCCGAAAAAACTAGATATCCACCAGATGCGGAAGGTGGCTCGGATTTTGACAGGAACCCATGACTTTACTGCATTTACTGACCGTTTGGATGAACATTCGGGCAGAAGACGTATTTATCAAATTGAGATATTAGAAGATGGAGATTTGGTAAAGATTATATATAAGGGGAGTGGGTTCATGTATCATATGGTTCGCATTTTAACGGGAACCTTGCTGGAAGTCGGAAACGGCGAACGGTCTTTGGAAAGTATAGAGCGTCTTTTGCGGCCGGGGGTACGTGCAGATGCCGGTTTTTTGGCACCGGCGAATGGTTTGTGCATGAAACAAGTATTCTATGATGAAAAAGAATTGCGTGCTATATAAAATGCGGAAAGGAATGGAGGATTGCAGATGAAATTGGTGTCGTGGAATGTGAATGGAATTCGAGCCTGTGTGCAAAAAGGGTTTTTGGATTCTTTTCGAGAAATTAATGCAGATATTTTTTGCCTGCAGGAAACAAAGATGCAGGAAGGGCAGTTGGAGTTAGAGCTGGAAGGTTATTACCAATATTGGAACTATGCAGTTCGCAAGGGGTATTCCGGAACGGCAGTATTTACGAAAGAAAAACCGATTCGTGTAGTGAATGGGATTGGCATTGAGGAACATGATCAGGAAGGTCGTGTGATCACCTGTGAGTTTGAAACATTTTATTTTGTGACGGTGTATACGCCAAATTCGCAGGACGGATTGAAACGGTTGGATTACAGAATGCGCTGGGAAGATGATTTTCGGGCATATCTTAAGAAACTAGAGGAGACAAAGCCGGTTATTGTTACCGGAGATATGAATGTAGCGCATCAGGAAATTGATTTGAAAAATCCAAAAACAAATCGGAAAAATGCCGGATTTACGGATGAAGAAAGAGGAAAGTTTACAGAACTTCTCGACGCTGGATTTATTGATACATTTCGATATTTTTATCCGGATAAGGAAGGGGCGTATTCCTGGTGGTCTTATCGATTTAAGGCAAGAGAAAAAAATGCCGGGTGGAGAATCGATTATTTCTGTGTATCAGAAGTATTGAAAGACAGATTGAAGGATGCAGAAATTTTAACAGATGTATATGGCTCAGATCACTGTCCGGTGGTGCTGGAGTTAAAATAATGAAAGAACCAGATAATAGGAGGCGGTTACATTGACAAAGATTGATATTATATCCGGCTTTTTGGGAGCGGGAAAAACAACGTTTATTAAAAAAATGCTGCAGGAAGCCTTTTTGGGTGAACAGGTTGTTTTAATTGAGAATGAATTTGGAGAAATTGGAATTGACGGTGGCTTTTTGAAGGATTCCGGAATTGAAATCCGGGAAATGAATTCGGGATGTATTTGTTGCTCTCTGGTAGGAGATTTTGGAAAATCATTGAAAGAAGTGGTAGATACGTATCATCCGGACAGAATCTTGATTGAACCATCCGGTGTGGGAAAGTTATCAGATGTCATCAAGGCGGTGCAGGATGTACAGACAGAAATTGACGCAGAATTAAATAGTTTTACAACAGTTGTGGATGTGACAAAATGTAGAATTTACAGCAAAAATTTTGGAGAGTTTTTCAGCAATCAGATAGCTTATGCCGGAGCGATTATTCTCAGCAGAACGGATAAGGCGAAACAGGAAAAGGTTGAAGAAAGTGTAGCGATTTTGCGTGGATTAAATGAGAAGGCGCCAATTATCACAACTCCGATCGGACAGCTTTCCGGAAAGAAATTATTGGAAACGATGGAGGGGTGTAAGTCGTTGGAGGAAGAATTGCTGGCAGAGATTGTATGTCCGGTATGCGGGGAGCATCATCACGAACACCATCATGAGCATGAGGAGCACTGCAACTGCGGCCATGACCATCATCACGAGCATCATCATGAACATGAAGAGCACTGCGACTGCGGCCACGACCATCATCATGAGCACCATCATGAGCATCATCACGCAGACGATGTATTTACAAGTTGGGGCTGTGAGACAGCGAAAACATATACGAAAGAACAAATGGAGAAAATCCTTTGTACAATGGAACAGGATGATTCGTTTGGTACAATTTTACGTGCAAAAGGAATGGTTGCCGGAGAAACGGGCGAATGGATTTATTTTGATATGGTACCGGGAGAATATGAAGTGCGAAGTGGGGCGCCGGAGTATACAGGCAGAATATGTGTGATTGGATCCAGGTTGAAAGAAGAAAAACTGGCAGAATTATTTGAAGTGTAAAAGATAGAAGAGGAGAGATGACTATGAGTCAGCCGGATGTATTGGTATACTTGATGACGGGATTTTTAGATAGCGGTAAGACGCAATTTTTGGACTTTACTTTGAAACAGGATTATTTCCAGATTGACGGAACAACCCTTTTATTACTTTGTGAAGAAGGGGAAGGGGAGTATGATGCCGAAGAATTAAAACGATATAATGTTGTAATAGAAACGGTAGACAGTCAGGAAGAGTTAACAGAAGAGTATCTGTTGGAATTGGATATCAAATATCGTCCGGAACGAGTTGTTGTGGAATACAACGGCATGTGGAAAGTCAGTGATTTTGAAATGCTACAGCTTCCGGCAGGATGGGGGATTGAACAGAAACTGACGACTGTGGATGCAAGTACATTTCAGATGTATCTGACAAATTTGAAACCGCTTTTTGTTGAAATGGTTCGAGGAGCAGAGATGGTACTTTTTAATCGATGTACAGATCTTAAACCGCTGGCGGGGTATCGCAGAAGTGTCAAAGTGGTAAGTCCGCAGGCAGAGGTGATTTTTGAGGATGAAGAGGGGGAAATTGAAAATATTTTTCAAGATGATGTTCCTTATGACATGAATGCGCCTGTAATCCAGATTCGTCCGGAAGACTATGGAATCTGGTACGTTGATGTTATGGAAAATCAAGAGAAATACCGGGGAAAAGTTGTAGAGTATACGGCACGCGTGCTAAAACCGAAAAGTTTTCCATCCAAGTTGTTTTTCCCGGGACGCATGGCGATGACCTGTTGTGCGGATGATACGACATTTCTGGGATATATTTGCAAAAGTTCGTATGCACCGAAATTGAAAGTGGGGCAGTGGGTGAAAATCCGGGCAAAGGTTCGGTATGAAAATCTCGCCATGTACCATGGCAGCGGTCCGGTGTTGGAAGCAGAGTTTATTGAAGAGGCAGAGGCAATTCCGGATTTGGTATATTTCAATTAGAGGTTGTTATTGGGGCTTGGAAAATATAATCAGCCAAAGAAAATCGTTCAGTAGAAATGAAAATGGAGGTATGGAAAATGGAGAAGAGATATGATGTGATCGCAATGGGAGAGCTGCTGATTGACTTTACCATGAATGGACAGAGCGAGCAAGGAAATCAACTCTTTGAGGCGTGTCCGGGCGGCGCTCCGGGCAATGTGCTGTCACTCCTGAACAAAATGGGGAAAAAGACAGCATTTATCGGCAAAGTAGGAAAAGACCAGTTTGGTACACTGCTGCGCAATACATTAAATGACGTAGGGATTGATACGTCTCATTTGTTTGAGGATGAAGAGGTGAACACAACGCTTGCATTTGTTCATACATTTCCGGATGGAGATCGGGAGTTTTCTTTTTACCGTAATCCGGGGGCGGATATGATGTTGACGGAGGAAGATATCGATACAGATTTTGTTGCTCAAGCGAAGGTATTTCATTTTGGGACTTTGTCTATGACGCATGAAGGGGTGAGAGCGGCTACAAAGAAAGCAGTAAAAGCGGCAAAAGAAAGTGGGGCGCTGATTTCTTTTGACCCGAATTTGAGACCGCCGTTATGGAGCTCTTTGGAGTTGGTAAAAGAGCAGATGGAATATGGTTTTGGTCAGTGTGATATTTTAAAGATTTCGGACAATGAAATTCAGTTTGTGTCCGGCAAGGAAGATTATGATGAGGGCATCCGGTATCTGCAGGAAAAATATCAGATTCCGTTGATTCTTTTGACAATGGGGAAAGAAGGAAGTCGTGCATATTATAAGGGAATGCGCGTGGAACAAGGTGGTTTTGCGGTAAAAACAATTGAAACAACCGGAGCAGGAGATACTTTTGGCGGAAGTTCATTGAATTACCTGTTAGAACATGATTTTGAAAATCTGACAGAAGTACAGCTGAAAGAATTGCTGGCGTTTTCCAATGCGGCTGCTGCGATTGTAACCACTCGTAAGGGTGCGATTCGTTCGATGCCGGAACGTTTAGAAGTAGAGCAGCTGCTTGGAAAATAAGAACACAAAAAAGCAACCGTTTCTTAACGACAGACAGAATAAGTTGTCTGTGCGGGGAAATGGCTGCTTTTTATTTTGTTATTATTTTTTTTCGGCAAGAAAACTTCGGAGCTTTCCCGGTGAATAATTCAAAATGAGTTCGTCCGGCATCTCTGCAAGTCTTGCAAGTTCTTGTGCATAAGTGCAGTCTCCGACGTGTCTGGTTCCATGACTGTCGCTTGAGAAAAGAACAGGATGCTGAAAGTGCTTGCAAAGATTTAAAATCATCAAGTCATTAAATCGGGTATCTCCGCGGTATCCATCCGGACGCAGAGAGCTGTTATTGATTTCCAATAATACATGATGTTCTATTGCGGCACGTACCAGTGCGAGGTGATCGATCGGATATCGTTCATCATCACAATGTCCGATAACACAAACATAAGGATTCTTCATGGCTTGGATATAGGCTGTTGTGTTTTCATCGATGGAACCTGGTTTTTTAGTAGGGGGATGTACGCTGGCAATGACATAATCCAGTCCTTTTAGAATCGAGTCCTCCAGATCCAGTTTCCCCTGATTGTTTAAAATATTGGTTTCTGCGCCGTAGAGCATTTCGATTCCAAGGCGAACCTTAGGGGCGTAAGAAAGGCTGCGGAAATAGGAGGTCCGTCCACCACCCAGAGTGGCAGGTCCATGATCGGAAATCCCAAGCAGTGTTAAGTTGTTAGCGGCAGCAGCTTTTGCCATATCCGTAATGGTAGCGGTAGAGGCATGACCGCTGGCAATCGTATGTGTATGTATGTCCAGCTTAACAAATCCCATAGAATCGGCGCATCCTTTCCTTTATAATTATCAATTATGATTATCGTTAAGTACTTTATTAAGAAATCTATCTCTTCTATAGTATGGATTCTTTTACTACGGATGTCAATAGGAAAAATGGAAAAAGGTAAGAAGATTAAACAAAAACCAACATAAAATGCGTGGAATTATGTTGAGTTATAAAACATATAAGGAAATATAATGTTGGGTTGTGTTGGATTTGCGTTGACTTAAAGAGGGGACTAGAGTATAATGACGTTAACTGGGTGGAGAAGAGAACTTCTTCTCCTGAAAAGTTAATTTAATATGAGACCGGTATTCGTAAGGGTGATAGACGAGAATCGGTATTTCATATGGAAAGGAGATACAAGAAGATGGGGTTATATACCTATGACAGTACGGAGATTCCAAAGACAGAGCGTATTTCAAAATTGGTTGAGAATCTGTATGCGAAGATGCCGGAGATTGAGTCGGCACGAGCCGTTTTGATCACAGAATCTTATAAGCAGACAGAGAATGAGCCGATGGTAATCCGCAGGGCAAAGGCATTTCAGCATATTTTGGAAAATATTCCGATCGTCATCCGGGATTTGGAGTTGATTGTTGGAAGTACGACACTGGCTCCACGAGGATGTCAGACATATCCGGAGTTTTCTTATGAGTGGCTGGAATCGGAGTTTGATACTGTTGAAACAAGAAGTGCAGATCCGTTTTACATTTCTGAGCAGACAAAGCGGGAACTTAAAGAGGCGAACGCTTACTGGAAGGGAAAGACGACCAGTGAACTTGCGACGGCTTATATGGAGCCGGAGACACTGCTGGCAATGGAACACAATCTCTTTACACCGGGAAATTATTTCTATAATGGAGTCGGTCATGTCACAGTGAAATACTGGGAAGTTCTGGAGATTGGATTTGGAGGTATCAAGGAAAAAGCGGAGGAGGAACTGGCAAAGATTTGTCTTGCAGACGGAGATTACCAGAAAAAGTCACGCTTTTTACAGGCGGTTATGATCAGCTGTGATGCGGCCATTACATATGCCAGACGGTATGCCGAGCTGGCGCTCAGTGAGGCGCAGAAGTGTACAGATCCGGCCAGAAAGCTGGAATTGCTGCAGATAGCACAGAACTGTGCGAATGTTCCGGAAAAAGGAGCAACCAGTTTTTATGAGGCGTGCCAGTCATTCTGGTTTGTGCAGCAGTTACTTCAGATTGAGTCCAGTGGACACTCTATTTCACCGGGACGATTCGATCAATATATGTATCCTTATTATAAAAAGGATTTGGACAGCGGCAGACTGACAAGAGAGTTTGCTCAGGAATTGATGGATTGTATCTGGGTGAAGTTAAATGACTTGAACAAATGTCGTGATGCTGCATCCGCAGAAGGATTCGCAGGATATAGTTTGTTCCAGAATCTGATCGCAGGCGGACAAAACAGCGAAGGAATTGATGTGACAAATGATCTTTCTTTTATGAGCATACAGGCTTCTATGCATGTATTTTTGCCGCAGCCATCGCTGTCAATACGTGTGTGGAACGGAACACCGCATGAATTTTTGATCAAAGCAGCAGAGTTAACGCGGACGGGAATCGGACTTCCGGCATACTATAATGACGAAGTAATCATCCCATCCTTATTGAGTCGGGGACTAACCCTGGAAGATGCACGTGATTATAACATCATTGGCTGTGTAGAACCGCAGAAAGCGGGAAAAACGGAAGGATGGCATGATGCGGCGTTCTTCAACATGTGCCGGCCGCTGGAACTGACATTCCATAATGGAAAAGACAAGGGCGTTCAGGTTGGACCGCAGACTGGCGATGTGGAGAATATGCAGAGCTTTGAAGAATTCTACCGGGCTTATAAGATTCAGATGGATTATGCGATCAAGCTGCTTGTAAATGCTGACAATGCAATCGATATGGCTCATGCAGAGCGTTGTCCGCTGCCATTTTTATCGGCTATGGTGGATGACTGCATGAAGAGTGGAAAAACCGTTCAGGAAGGCGGAGCTGTCTACAACTTTACCGGACCGCAGGGATTTGGCGTCGCAAATATGGCAGATTCGCTCTATGTGGTGAAGAAACTGGTTTATGATGAAAAGAAACTGACGATGAAAGAATTGAAACAGGCGTTGACGGTGAATTATGGAAAAGGCCTGAATGAAGAAGATATTGCGGCAATGACCAGTGAGATCGTGAGCGAGATGGAAGCGGCAGGGCAGAAGGTTGGTGAAAGAGAAATCACCGCAGTTCTTCAGACTGTTGTTGCAGCGACAGAGTCACCGGAGATGAAAGCAAAGGGAGAACGGATTCTGGAGATGATCGAAGAAGTTCCGAAGTTTGGAAATGATTTGCCGGAGGTGGATGCGTTTGCAAGGGATGTGGCATATACTTATACAAAGCCGCTTTTGAAATATCGAAATCCACGAGGCGGACAGTTCCAGGCAGGATTGTATCCGGTATCTGCGAACGTTCCTTTGGGAGCACAGACCGGAGCTACACCGGATGGACGACTTGCGTATACACCGGTTGCGGATGGTGTTTCACCATCGGCAGGTAAGGATGTAAGCGGCCCGACAGCGGCAGCCAATTCTGTTTCCAGACTGGATCATGGAATTGCATCAAACGGAACCTTGTTCAATCAGAAATTCCATCCATCAGCATTGAGTGGAAGAAGAGGTCTTGAGAATTTTGTAGGGCTGATCCGTTCTTATTTTGATCAGAAGGGAAGCCATATGCAGTTTAATGTAGTAAGCAGAGAAACACTTTTGGATGCGCAGAAACATCCGGAACAGTACAAGCATCTGGTTGTGCGTGTGGCAGGCTACAGTGCATTGTTTACAACTTTATCGAAGTCTTTGCAGGATGACATCATTCGCAGAACAGAGCAGGGATTCTAAACAGCGCAGGATTCGTATGGAAAGGAACAAAAACAATGCAGGACTATTTAAAAACGAAAGGACGGATCTTTGATATTCAGCGTTATTCCATCCATGATGGAAATGGAATCCGAACCATTGTATTTCTGAAAGGGTGTGCGCTGCGATGCCGGTGGTGCTGTAATCCGGAATCTCAGTCTTATGAGATTCAGACCATGATGGTGCAGGGGAAACCCAAGGTGATCGGAGAGGATGTTACAGTAGAAGAAGTAATGGAGACGGTGGAAAAAGACCGCGCATATTATTGGAGAACCGGAGGCGGTATGACCTTATCCGGAGGAGAAAGTCTCTGCCAGCCGGAATTCGCAACTGCATTGTTGCGTGCGGCGCAGGGGCGGGGAATCCATACAGCCATGGAAAGCATGGGGTATGCGAAATGGGAAGTGATTGAAACACTGCTTCCGTATCTGGATCAATATTTGCTGGATATTAAGCATATGAATCCGCAGAAACATAAAGAATATACCGGGAAGAGCAATGAACTGATGTTGGAAAATGCAATGAAGATTGCTAAATCCGGACAGACGGAGCTCAGTATCCGGGTGCCGGTAATTCCGGGATTTAATGATACCCCGGAAGAAATTCAAGAGATCGCAGCATATACAAAACAGCTGGAACATGTGAAACGGCTGCATCTTCTTCCATATCATCGTCTGGGACAGGATAAGTATGAAGGTCTGGACAGGCCGTATTTGATGGGGGATGTAAAACCGCCGGAAAATGCAAAGATGGAAGAACTGTTAAAGATTGCGGGGAATGTTTCCGGAATCGAATGTCAAATCGGAGGCTGATGAGAGCCATAGATAGGGGATTTGACAGAAGAATTACAAAAAACAACATAAATACAACACAAAAACCACAAGAAAACAAGTTGACTGATGTGGGATTGTGTGGTAATATCAAATTAGCAACAACAAAATACAACAATCGTTGTAACAATCCAAGGAGGATAAAAGGATGCAAAACGAATACGAAATTAAAAAAGAAATGTGTGAAATCGGAAGACGAGTTTACAATCGTGGAATGGTTGCAGCAAACGACGGTAACTTTTCTGTAAGAATCAGTGAGAATGAAGTTCTGTGTACACCTACAGGAGTCAGCAAAGGATTTATGACACCGGAATATATCTGTAAAGTAGACCTGGATGGAAATGTACTTCAGGCAAACAAGGGATTCAGACCTTCTTCAGAGATTAAGATGCACCTTCGTGTATACAAAGAAAGACCGGACGTAAAATCAGTTGTACATGCTCACCCGCTGTACGCTACAACATTTGCAATTGCAGGTATTCCGCTGACACAGCCAATTATGCCGGAAGCAGTAATCGCTCTCGGATGCGTGCCGATCGCAAAATATGGTACACCATCTACAGTTGAGATTCCGGATGCTGTATCTGAGCACCTTCAGTATTTTGATGCAGTTCTCCTTGAGAATCATGGAGCACTTGCATATTCAGATACACTTCTGAATGCTTATCATAAGATGGAGTCTCTGGAGTTCTATGCACGTCTGTTATGGCAGACAATGCAGATTGGCGGACCTCAGGAACTGAATGAAGAGCAGGTTGAGAAACTGTACGAGATCAGAAGACAGATGGGTCTTCCGGGAAAACATCCTGCAAATCTTTGTCCAAATGCAATTGCTGGCAAACCAAGCTGCCATAGCTGTGGCGGATGTGGAAGCAGTGCAGCAGAAGCACCGACAGCAGATGCAGATTTAATCGCTTCTATTACAAAGAAAGTAATGGAACAGCTCGGAAAATAAGAATCTCTAGATATTAGGAGGCCTGCTATGAATGAACAGGATATCTCTAATGCGGTAAAAAAAGTATTGGAAGAGATGGAAAAGCACGATTCCCATACAGAGACAGGTCATGTGTGTACCTGCAACAAATACAAGATGACGTTAGAACTTGCCAACGCTTTGATTGAAAAGGTCAGAGCGAAGGCGCAGGAAGTCGGCGTGCCTGTAGTGATTGCAGTGGCAGATAAGGCGGGAAGGCCGGTGGCGGTTCAGTGTATGGATGATGCGTACATAGCAAGTTTTGATATTGCAGTGAATAAAGCCTTTACTTCGGCAAGTTTAAAGATGTCAACAGAGACATTGAGTACCTTGTGCAGACCGGGAGATTCACTTTATGGCCTGCAGTTCACAAACGGCGGAAAGATCGTGATTTTCGGCGGCGGTGAATTATTAGAGGCAGAAGGCAAAATAATAGGAGCGCTTGGGGTGAGCGGCGGAAGTGCAGAACAGGATACTGCGATTGCGGCTTACGGCAAGGAAGCTCTGAAGGAGGTAATAGCGTGTCTGTAAACGAACAGATGGTTCAGGACATTGTACAGGAAGTCGTTGCCAAGATGCAGATTGCGGCAGACGTAAAAGGCAATCATGGCGTATTTTCTGATATGAACGAGGCAATCGCGGCTGCGAAAAAGGCGCAGAAGGTTGTCGGAAAGATGTCCATGGACCAGAGAGAAAAGATTATTTCCAACATTCGTACAAAAATCAAAGAAAATGCAGAGGTTTTTGCCCGAATGGGAGTACAGGAAACCGGCATGGGAAATGTCGGACATAAGATTTTGAAACATATGCTGGTAGCTGAGAAAACTCCTGGAACAGAAGATATCACTACAACAGCATGGTCCGGAGACAGAGGATTGACATTGATCGAGATGGGACCATTCGGTGTGATCGGAGCGATTACACCATGTACAAACCCAAGTGAGACTGTATTGTGTAATACAATGGGAATGCTGGCAGGAGGAAATACAGTTGTATTTAATCCACATCCGGCAGCAATTAAAACATCAATTTTTGCAATCAATCTGTTGAATGAGGCTTCTCTGGAAGCAGGCGGACCGGATAATATCGCAGTTACAGTGGAAAAACCAACGATGGAAACAAGCGATATTATGATGAAACACAAAGATATTCCGCTGATTGCAGCAACCGGAGGTCCGGGTGTTGTAACAGCAGTTCTTTCTTCCGGAAAGAGAGGAATCGGTGCTGGTGCAGGTAATCCTCCGGCGCTGGTAGATGAAACAGCAGATATCCGTAAAGCGGCGGAAGATATTGTAAACGGATGTACATTTGATAACAATCTTCCATGTATAGCAGAGAAGGAAATCGTTGCAGTAGAGTCCATTGCGGATGAATTGATCCATTATATGGTATCTGAGCAGGGATGCTACATGATTACAAAGGAACAGCAGGATGCGCTGATCGATGTTGTGCTGAAAGGCGGACGTCTGAACAGAAAATGTGTAGGACGTGATGCAAAGACACTGTTAAGCATGATCGGTGTTACAGTTCCGGACAACATTCGATGCATTACATTTGAAGGTCCGAAGGAGCATCCGCTGATCGCAGAAGAATTGATGATGCCGATTCTGGGTGTTGTCAGAGCAAAGGATTTTGATGATGCAGTAGAACAGGCGGTATGGCTGGAGCATGGCAACAGACATTCTGCACACATTCACTCTAAGAATGTGGATAACATCACAAAATATGCGAAAGCGATTGATACTGCAATTCTTGTTAAGAACGGACCGTCTTATGCGGCTCTTGGATATGGCGGAGAAGGTTTCTGCACATTTACAATTGCAAGCCGTACAGGGGAAGGATTGACAAGTGCAAGTACATTTACAAAGAGAAGACGTTGTGTAATGTCTGATTCTCTGTGTATCAGATAATGGAGGAAATAAAAATGGAAATGAATTCTTCTAATGTAGAAGCTGTTGTAAAACAGGTACTGGAAAGTATGCTGAATCAGCAGGTTTCTGCACCTGCAAAAAGTGCAGGAAGTCAGGCAATTCCGAAGACAGCTCGTGTAGCGATGCTGACAGCTTTGGAACATTATGAAATCAAAGAGTTCCCGATGCCGGAAGTCGGTGACGGAGATATCCTTGTAAAAGTAGAAGGATGCGGTGTCTGTGGAACAGATGCTCATGAATTTAAGAGAGACCCATTTGGATTGATTCCGGTAGCTCTGGGACATGAAGGAACCGGAGAAATCGTTAAAATGGGTAAGAATGTTAAGGTTGACAGTGCCGGAAAACCATTGAAGGTTGGTGACAAAGTTGTTACCTGTATGATTTTCAAAGATGATCCGGATATCGAAATGTTTGACCTGAATAAGAAAAACATTGGCGGAGCTGATGTGTACGGACTTCTTCCGGATGATGATATTCATCTGAATGGATGGTTCTCTGATTACATTTTGATCCGGGAAGGTTCTTCCGTATTTAACGTAAGTGATCTGGATCTGAAGTCCAGAATCCTGATTGAGCCATGTGCGGTATTGATCCATGCGGTAGAAAGAGCAAAAACAACTGGAATCCTGCGTTTCAACAGCAGAGTTGTTGTTCAGGGATGCGGACCGATCGGTCTGATCTGTATTGCAATTCTTCGTACTATGGGTATTGAAAATATCGTTGCAGTAGATGGCAATCAGCAGAGACTTGATTTCGCAAAAGAGATGGGAGCAGAAAAGTCTGTAAACTTTATGAATCATAAAGGAATCGATGCTTTGTCAGAGGCTGTAAAAGAAGCCTTCGGCGGACACGCAGCAGACTTTGCATTCCAGTGTACCGGATCACCGGTTGCTCATGCAAATATTTATAAGTTCATCCGCAACGGCGGCGGACTTTGTGAACTTGGTTTCTTCATCAACGGTGGAGATGCAACCATCAATCCACACTTTGACTTGTGTGCAAAAGAGATCACATTAGTTGGATCCTGGGTATATACATTGAGAGATTATGCAACAACATTTGATTTCTTGAAGAGAGCAAAAGGAATCGGTCTTCCGATGGATAAACTCATTACACATGAGTTCCCGCTTGAGGAGATTAATGAAGCACATGTAACCAATCTCAAACAGGCAGGTTTGAAGATTGCAATTGTGAATAAATAACAATAACGCAATCCCAGAAAAAGGAGAAATGATATGGGAGAAGCAGTAGGCATGTTGGAGGTGTTCGGGCTGGCAACTGCGTTTGCGGCTGCTGATGCAGGCTGTAAAGCAGGAAATGTTACACTCGAAACCTTTGATAAAAATAAACCGGCGAATGCAGATGAATTACCTGTACCGCTGATCGTAATGGTCAAGTTCCGCGGAAGTGTTTCCGATGTTCAGGCAGCACTTGAAGCAGCGAAGGCAAGAGCGGAAGAACTGGCAGGGGTTGTCAATGAATATGAAATTGCAAGACCTACAGCGGATACGGAAAAAATGCTGAAAATCAGCGGTTTAGATAAAGGAACACCAAATCAAATATTTATAGAAGAAGTTTAGGAGGATATTAAAAATGGCACAGCAGGCATTAGGAATGGTAGAAACAAGAGGTCTTACAGCAGCAATTGAGGCAGCAGATGCAATGACAAAGGCAGCTGAGGTTACATTGGTAGGAACAGAGAAGATCGGTTCCGGACTTGTAACAGTTATGGTACGTGGAGACGTTGGAGCTGTAAAAGCAGCAGTTGAGACAGGAGCTGACGCAGCAGGAAGACTTGGCGAGCTTGTAGCTACACACGTAATCCCGAGACCGCACAACGATGTAGAGAAAATCCTTCCTACCGTTTAATTTGAGGAAAAAACCGTTAACAATAGCAAAGGAGCAGTCTCATGGGACAGGCATATGGATTTTTTGAAATTCCGAGTGTGACCGCCGCGGTTGTAGCTTTGGATATTATGTGCAAAACTGCAGACGTACAGATGGTTACATGGGAGAAAAAATTAGGTGGAAGACTTGTAACAATTATTATCCGCGGAGATGTTTCTGCGGTAACACAAGCAATTGAAACTGCCGCAGCCAACGGAATTAAGAAACCTGTTGCTCATGTGGTGATTGCGAGTCCTCATGAAGAAGTTATCAAGCTGGTGAACAGCAGCGCAAATCGAATTGCGTAAGGAGGGCAGTTACAATGGCAGAGGAAAAAAAGACTACAGCGAAAGCTGCAGCAACAAAGAAAACGACAACTGCTAAGTCTCCTGCAAAAACTGTACAGAGAGTTCGTAAGACAGTGCAGAAGGCAGAAACTAAGGCAGAAACGATCACAATTCAAAAGGAGGAAAAGAGAATGTCACAGGAAGCATTAGGAATGGTTGAAACAAGAGGTTTGGTAGCATCTATTGAAGCAGCAGATACAATGTTAAAAGCAGCAAACGTAGTTTTAGTAGGAACAGAGAAGATCGGTTCCGGACTTGTAACAGTTATGGTACGTGGAGACGTTGGAGCTGTAAAATCAGCAGTAGAGTCCGGTGCAGAGGCAGCAGGAAGACTTGGCGAGCTTGTAGCTACACACGTAATCCCAAGACCACACACAGATGTTGAGAAGATTCTTCCGGCAATCAAATAATTGGATTGTTGATCAGATGGTATGAGCAGGGTGTTGCCAGAGAGGAAGCTCTTTGGTGATACCCTCGTATCAAAGTATCATAATATGCAGAAATTGATTCTGCATAAAAATGAGGAGAATTGATATGGACAATAATAACGTAGCATTAATTACAAAAATGGTTTTGGATGCAATTGAAAACCAAAAGACTTCCAGAGAGAACGGATATCTTGTTCCGGTAGGCGTATCAGCAAGACACGTACATCTTACACAGGAGCACGTAGAGGCTTTGTTCGGGGAAGGATACCAGCTGACTGAAAAGAAAGAGCTGATGGGTGGACAGTTTGCATCAAACGAAACAGTGACCATCGTAGGATTAAAACTTCGTGCGATTGAAAATGTAAGAATTTTAGGACCAGTGAGAAGTAAATCACAGGTGGAGGTATCTGCAACAGATGCAATCCGTCTTGGAGTAAAAGCACCGATCAGAGAGTCTGGAAATATTGCAGGTTCTGCACCGATCGCAGTGGTAGGACCAAAGGGAGTTATTTATCTGAACGAGGGATGCATCATCGCCAAGAGACATATTCACATGTCTCCGAAGGATGCGATGGCAGCAGGCGTACATGACGGAGATATCGTTTCTGTGAAGGCAGACAATGAACGCGGTACTGTATTTAATAACGTACAGATTCGTGTGGACGACAGCTTTACATTGGAGATGCATATCGATACAGATGAGGCGAATGCAGCAAAGATTGCGACAGGAGATACAATGCGTATTATATAAAATAAAACGCTTGCAAGAGGAGAGAGAATTATGCTGATAGGAAAAGTTGCAGGCAGTGTTGTTTCAACACGAAAAAGCGACAATTTGATTGGAAATAAATTCATGATTGTAGATGTGTTGGAGCATATGCAGACCGGTGCAAAGCAGATTGTTGCGATTGATAAGATCGGCGCAGGAATCGGCGAATATGTATTGGTGGCACAGGGAAGTGCTGCCAGAGTAGGAACCGGTATGAAAGACGCACCTATCGATGCTGCAATCGTTGGAATTATTGACGATGGAACAGGACTGGAGTAAAAAATTATGGATATGAAAGAATTAAGCAGCATATTGCAGCAAAATGGTATTGTCGGTGCAGGTGGTGCGGGATTTCCTACATATGCAAAGTTAAATGAAAAAGCAGAAACACTGATTTTGAACTGCGCAGAATGCGAACCGCTTCTGAGATTACATAGACAGTTACTGGAAAAATATGCACAGGAGATTGTAGATACTTTCCATTTGATTGGAGAGGCTGTTGGTGCAAAAGAGCTTGTCATTGGAATTAAAAAAGCATATACCAAGACAATTGATGCATTAAAGGGTGTAATCGGTGCATATCCGGAAGTTAGACTGGGGCTTTTGGACGAGGTTTATCCGGCAGGTGACGAGGTTGTTCTGATCTATGAAGTGACAGGCAAGGTAGTGCGTCCGGGTGGATTGCCGATCGAGCAGGGTGTTGCTGTATTTAACGTAGAAACCGTATACAATGCATATAGAGCCATTCAGCAGAAGACTCCGGTTGTAGACAAACTGGTGTCCGTTGTTGCTGAAGTAGATCATCCGGTAACAGTACGTGTCCCAATCGGAACATCGATTGAGGAGACTGTCAGACTTGCCGGAGCAGTTACAACAAAGAACCCGGTATATTTTATCGGTGGTCCGATGATGGGATTTATTGGAAGTGGATCGCAGCCGGTTACAAAGACGACAAATGCGGTACTGGTACTTCCGGAAGAACATTATCTGGTACAGAGAAAGAGACAGAAAACATCGATTGACCTGAAAAGAGCGGCAGCAAGCTGTTGTCAGTGTACAATGTGTACAGACCTGTGTCCAAGACATATGTTAGGTCATCCGATCCAGCCGCATTTGTTTATGCGTGCGGCAACCTGTAAAGATATTCAGGATCCGAATATTTTTGTAAATACATTTTTCTGCTGTTCTTGTGGTTTGTGTGAGTTATATTCCTGTTTCCAGGGATTGTCACCGAGAACACTGATGGCAGAATATAAAGCAGGACTTCGTGCGAATGGCTTGAAACCGCCACAGGTTACGGCAGCGCCGGTAGGTCCGGAACGTGAATATCGGAAAGTGCCGATGGAACGTTTGATGTCAAGACTGGATCTGACAAAGTATAACAAGGAAGCACCCCTTGATGAATCAGAAGTGCCGATTCAGAAAGTAAAGATTTTGCTGAGTCAGCATATTGGTGCACCGGCATCACCGGTTGTAAAACAGGGAGATACCGTGACAAAGGGACAGATGATTGCAGAGCCGGCAAAAGGACTGAGCGTGGGAATCCATGCATCGATCGCCGGAGTTGTAAAGGAAGTCGCAGATAAGTATGTGATCATAGAAACACAGGGAGGACGTGCAGGTAAATGAGTAAGGCAATTGGAATGGTAGAATACAAGACTGTTTCAGCAGGTGTCACAGCAGCGGATGCAATGGTAAAAACCTCTGAAATCAGTATCATTGAAGCACAGACTGTATGTCCGGGAAAATATATTGTAATTATTTCAGGAGATTTGAGTGCTGTAAATGCTGCTGTAGAGACAGCAAAGACATTACATGGCACACATCTGATCAACAGTTTTGTGCTTGGTAATCCACATGAATCTATTTTCCCGGCAATTTATGGTGCGACAACGATTGAAGATGTATCTGCACTCGGTATTATGGAGACCTATGATGCGACTTCTATCATTGTTGCAGCCGACGAAGCTGCAAAGACAGCAATCGTAGATTTGATTGAATTGCGTGTGGCAAGAGGTATGTGCGGAAAATCTTACTTAATGCTGACCGGAGAAGTGGCAGCAGTTGAAGCAGCGATTGAGCGTGCGAAGAGTGTAGTAGCAGAAGATGGTATGTTCTTAGATTCTTCTGTAATTGCACATCCGGACAAACAGATCAGAGATGCTATCTTATAATATCAACAATTTCTAAGGTCATGGGTTTTTAGAAAAGCACATGACCTTGGATTGCATGAAAACGATATATGACCGGGAGGCAGTGCTATGCTTGCAATTGAGAGACGAAAAGAAATTTTAATGAAGCTGCAGGCCGAACGGCGGGTAGTGGTAAGTGAATTAAGTCAGCTTTATGATGTGTCAGAAGAGACGATACGTCGTGATTTGGAAAAACTTGTAAATGACGGCGTTGCAATCAAAAGCTATGGCGGAGCAGTTTTGAATGAAAATTCGAACTTAGATCTTCCGTTTAATATTAGGAAAAATCGAAATGTAATCGGGAAACAACGAATTGCCGAGCAAATCGTGAGACTGGTAAAGGATGGAGACAGTATTATGCTGGATGCCAGCTCTACAGCAGTATATATCGCGAAGACGTTAAAAGAAAAGAAGAACTTGACGATAATCACCAATTCAATTGAAATTATCATTGAATTGCTGGATATGCCGGAGTGGCATGTGTTTTCAACCGGCGGGCTGACGAGAGAGGGGTCTTTTGCTCTTGTAGGTCCACAGACGGACAAGATGTTAAAGTCTTTTCATGTCGATAAAGCGATTATATCCTGTAAGGGTATTGGAGCAGATAAATATCTGACAGATTCGGATGAACTTCATGCAAACAATAAACTGACAATGTTAGAATCCGCAGAAATGAAAATTCTGGCAGTAGACAGCAGTAAGTTTGACAACACAGCATTTACAGCGATTGGAACGCTGGATGATATCACGACTGTCGTTACCGATGAAGAACCGGAAGCAAAATGGCTTCAGTTGTTTGAGGAAACCGGGGTAGAATGTATTTATCCTAGATAGAGGGAAAAGATGAAAAGTTTTGATATAAAGACAAAGGTATTTTTTGGAGACCAGGCTTTGGACAGGCTGGAAGAGATCCCGTATAAAAGAGTGCTTGTTATTACGGATCCATTTATTGCAGAAAGCAGTATGATCAAGCTGGTAACCACACCACTGGAAAAGGGGCGGAAAGAGTATGAAATCTTTAAAGACGTAGTACCGGATCCACCAATCGAGAAGATTTCACTCGGTGTAGAAAAGATGCTTTCTTATAAACCGGATGCAATCGTGGCAGTGGGCGGCGGTTCCGCAATTGATTCTTCCAAATCAATACGCGAGTTTGCACTTCGTGTAGAAAACTATGGAGACGTTGGTCTGATCGCAATTCCAACAACAAGCGGAACCGGATCAGAAGTAACTTCCTTTGCCGTGGTGACTGATCCAAAAGAACAGGTGAAATACCCGCTTGTTTCCAGAAATATGATGCCGGACGAGGCAATTCTGGATGCAGAGCTGGTGAAAAGCGTACCGCCTGCGATCACAGCAGATACGGGAATGGATGTATTTACCCATGCATTAGAGGCGTGTGTAAGCATTAATCGAAATGAGTTTGCAACGGCGCTCGCAGAAAAAGCAATTGAGATTTGTGGTGTATTTTTATTGAGAGCTTATCTCGATGGAAATGATACTCATGCAAGACAGAAGATGCATGTTGCATCTTGTCTGGCGGGATTGGCTTTTAATTCGGCTTCTTTGGGGCTGAATCATGGAATGGCACATCAGCTTGGAGCTGTTTTCCATATTCCACATGGACGCGCCAATGCAATGTTACTGCCGCATGTGATTGAGTTTAACAGTGATATTAACAAACACAGTAAGAGCAGAAAAGAGTATCTGCCGGCTGTGAAGAAATATTCGACAGTGGCACAGATTTTGGGACTGAGCAGTTATAATAAAATTATGACAGTGCGTTCCCTTGTAAACTGGGTACAGTTTATGTTGAAAGAAATGGATATTCCATTGTCGATCTCACAGATGGGAACAATTTCGGAAGAAGAGTATTTCAGAGCCATTGACCGAATGGCCGATGCAGCTCTGGAAGACGCTTGTACGGAAACCAATCCACGTGTACCGACAAAAGAAGATGTTGTAGCAATTTATCGTGCATTGTGGTAGAACAGAAAATACCCTGTATGGAAGGTAAAAGAACTTTCCATTCAGGGTATTTTGAATTATGAATTATGTGGGAAATGAATCACAAAAATCTGGATTAGGGAAAGAAGATGTTGTATAATAAAATTTGCAAGTAGGGAGATTGTAGAAAAGATTTGAATAATGACTTCGGGAGGATAAAGAGGTGTATAAGGTTCTACTGGTAGATGATGAAATTCTGGTGCGTGATGCAATCCGAAAGAAAATTGAATGGAATAAGATTGGATTTGAATTGGTGGGAGATTGTGAAAATGGTCGAGATGCGATTGAATTTGTTCAAAACAATCCGGTAGATCTTGTTCTGACTGACATTTGTATGCCGCATGTTGACGGAATGGAGCTGAGCCGGTATCTGTATGAGAACCATCCCCAGGTTTCGATTATTATTTTTAGTGGGTACAGTGATTTTGAATATGCAAAGCAGGCAATTCAGTATAAAGTATCTGAGTATATCTTAAAGCCGGTTACAGCCAAAGAGCTGACAGAAGTATTGGAACAGTTAAAAAAGAAACTGGATGGCATTCGAAAAGAAGAGCAAAAGATTGATAAACTTCAGAAGGTTTATCACAATTATACAAAAAACGAAGCCTTGATTATTGCAAAGGCACTGTCCCGTCTGGTGAAGGGCACACAGAAAGTGGAGCGAAGTATGGAAGAACTGGAAGAATTGGGGATTTCCATACGAGGAACAGCGTTTCGTGTGGTTGCAGCAGATATCGATATTTACTCAGAGTGGTGTGAAAACAGCACGAATGGATTAAAAAAAGAAAGTGCATTGATGTCTTTTGTTGTGGAAAATATTAGTAACGAAATTGTAGAAGATTATGAGGCCGGAATAGCGTTTCGGGATTCGGATAATCGGGTATGCATGCTGCTTTGGACAGATGCACCGCAGAAATTCCGGGAAGTGGTTCCGAGGATGTGCAAGGAGATTCAGGAGCAGGTGAGTGCTGCAATGAATTTTAGCATTTCTATGGGAATCGGACGTTATGTGAAGTCAATGGAAGACTTATCAGAATCTTATGAATCAGCAGCAGAGGTGCTGAAATATCGTTACAGCAAAGGCATTGGGATTATCATAGATTGTGAGCAGGAGATCAAAGAAGGAAATTTCCTTGAATTAGAGCCAAAATTGAGGGATATCGCATCAGCTCTCAAGGGCGGTGATGAAGAGGGAGTGATAGAGCTTCTGGTAGAGATCGGAAAATGGGTGAAGGAACGGTATGTTAGCCGCAATAAGGCGTCTGCATATTTAAACCAGGTACTTCATGCAATTCATAAAGCGGTGTGCGAGACAAATGAAACATTTGAATTAAAAGAGTCTTTGCTGTCCGGCGTGGCTGAAGCCAGAGGAATTGAACCGGCAATGAAAATGACGATTGATTATGCACGTGAAGGCATTCAGGCAATGGCGGATTCGGGCCAGTCCAGTGCAGAGCGTCAGGCCAATCTGGCAGTGGACTATATGCAGAAAAATTATGGAGATCCGGAGCTGGGGCTGAATCAGATCTGTGATTATTTAAACATTAGCACCAGTCATTTCAGCAGTATTTTTAAAGAAGCGACAGGAAAAACATTTATTGAGGTGCTGACCAATATCCGGATGGAGAAAGCAAAGCAGCTGTTACGTCAGACAACTCTGAAGAACTATGAAATAGCGGAGAAAGTTGGTTTTAGTGATCCTCATTATTTTAGTATAGCATTCAAAAAAACGACCGGTATGACTCCAAAAGAATATGCTAAGGGGAATGGCTGATGGAAAAACCTACTATATTTACGCGATTTTTTGGGAGATTTAAAAGCATTCAAAGTACGATGATGCTATCCTTTTCCGGACTGATGGCAGTTGCGGTGCTCATTTTTTTGATGATTGCTTTGAATTTTACCAGTCAGACGATTTATGAAAACAGTAATAATTATACATCACAGATTGTCCGTCAGGTAAATTATGACATTGATGCATATATTGATTATATGGAGAATATTTCGTCGGTGATGGCAAAGAGCGGTGACATATCTCTGTATTTGTTCGAAGAGGAACAGTCAGAGGAGGATATCGAAGAAGAGCGGGAACGAATTTTGACACAATTCAATACGATTATGGAAAGCCGAGAAGATATTTATAATGTAGCGGCTGTTGCAGAAAACGGAAGATACATTATGAATCGAGGAGAAGAAGATCTGACACCGTATATTGATATTCAGAGTCTGGACTGGTATCAGGCTGCGATGGAGTCTCCTACGGGGATCGCAGTTTCCTCTTCTCATGTGCAAAACGCGATCAAATCCAGCTACAAATGGGTAATTACTCTGAGCAGGGTTCTGGTGAATAATCGAACCGGTGTGAAGGAAGGCCTTTTTTTCGTGGATTTGAATTATAGCGCGATCAGTGATTTGTGTAATAATAATACAATTGGTAATAAGGGATATATTTTTGTTTTGGATGACAAGGGAAATGTAATTTACCATCCCAAGCAGCAGCTCATGTATGGGGGATTGCATACAGAACATATTGAAGAAATCATGGCTTGCGAGAAGGAATCTCTGACCGTTAGGGATGGGACGGAACGCAAGCTGTATACGTTGTCCAGGTCGAAAAAAACGGGATGGACAGTTGTTGGGGCAGCCTATACATCTGAATTGCTTAAAAATAATAAACAGGCAAGGATGCTGTATATACTGGCTGCAGTAATATTGATTCTGGCAGTTTTTTTGATTTCCAATATTTTGTCCAGGGAAATTACAAAGCCGCTGCGAAGGCTGAGTGAATCTATGAGCCGGGTTGAAAAAGGACAGTTTGACCGGGCGAATGTCGATGTGACAATGGAAAATGAAATTGGAAGTCTTGGAAAATCCTACAATTTGATGACGGAGCGAATCCATACGTTGATGGAACAAAATGTGTATGAACAGAAACAAAAAAGAAAGAGTGAACTGAAAGCGCTGCAGGCGCAGATCAATCCTCATTTTTTGTATAATACACTGGATTCCATTATCTGGATGTCCGAAGCGGGACAAAGCGAAGAGGTTGTTGAAATGACTTCGGCGCTGGCAAAACTGTTGCGGCAGAGTATCAGCAATGACCACGAACAGGTGGAGCTCGGTCAGGAAATGGAATATGTAAGAAATTATCTGACGATCCAGAAAATGCGATACCAGGACAAGCTGGAGTACACGATTGAAGTTGATCCACAAGTTCGGCATGTGATGATTGTAAAATTGGCGCTTCAGCCAATTGTAGAAAATGCGATCTATCACGGAATCAAATATAAAGGAAGTAAGGGGACACTGCAGATTCGGGCTTTTGCAGAGTCGGAAGACGTGTGTATTGTGATTGAAGATAATGGCATAGGTATGGATGAAACTGCATTGAATACTATTTTTGATGAAACACAAAAGGTTCATAAGCAAAATGGAGTCGGAGTTCCGAATGTACAGAAACGATTGAAGCTGTATTATGGCGATAAATATGGAATTACATATGAAAGCAAACGTGGAGTCGGAACGAGGGCAACGATCAGAATTCCGCAGCAGGGAGATCAGGAAAATGAAAAAATGGAGTAAAACACAGTGGACAGGAACTGTATTGAGCTGTATTTTAATGGGGCTCATTCTTTTTGTGATGTTAATATTAGCCTGGCCTGATACAAAGGAAAAGGATCCCTATAAATTGATCTTTATCCCCAAGACCATTGATCCGACCAATGGATTCTGGACGTCATTGATTGAAGGGGCGAAACTTGGGGCAGCAGAACTGGGAGCAGAAATAGAAGTATATGGAGCGGATGCGGAAGAAGACGTGGAGGAACAAATTGATTTGATTTATTCCTGTATTGAGAAAGAGCCGGACGCTCTGTTGGTTGCTCCGGCAGACTATTCCCGTACGACAGAAGCTTTACGGAAGGCAAAAGAAAGTGGGATTAAAGTAATCCTCTTAGATTCAAAGATTGATCAGAATATCGCGGACGCGGTTGTGTGTACTGATAATTATGTGGCAGGAAAGGAATTGGGGGAGTATGCCAGTCAATTTCTGGATGAGGATTCGGTGATTGGAATTGTTGCGCATGTGCAGGGAACTTCAACGGCGGTTGACCGGGAAGCAGGCATAAGGGAAGGTCTGGGTAAATTTGAAAGCCAGATTATAGATGTAGTTTTTTGTAATTCATCTTATCAAAAGGCATATGATTTGACGAAGGTAATGCTGGAGAAATATCCGGATATCAATATGATGATCGGCACCAATGAATACTCGGCGGTAGGAGTGGCCCGGGCAATTTGCGATCTAAACCTGACTGATCAGATTAAAATGGTTGGTTTTGACAGCTCAATTGAAGAAATCCAATATCTGGAATCAGGAATTTTTGAGGCGATTGTTGTTCAGAAACCGTTTAATATGGGGTATTTGGGTGTGGAGCAGGCAATCAATGTGATTACCAATCGGGAAGTAGAACATGATGTGGATTCTGGCAGTAAAATGATTACCCAGGAGAACTTATATGAAGAGGAGAACCAAAGACTTTTATATCCGTTTTCAGGTCAATAAAGGAATTTTTTAACCTTTTTTAGGAAGATATTCAATTACATTTTTTTCGAAAATCGTTCATAATTTATTCATAAATGAGGCGTGCTTCTCGTGTCTCAGGAACTGTTTTGGAAGACAAAACAGAAAAATGCAAAGGAATAGGAGGAAGAGAAGTGGAAAAGATTAAACAGAATCCTTTGGTAAAAAAAATAGGATTTAACAGAATTGTCTTGGTTGTGTTATTGATACTTATGTATCTGGCATTCGGACTGATGACGGATGGAAGTTTCTTCACTACTTCACGTATTATGAATACGTTGAACTATGTATACTTCCTGGGATTTCTTTCTTTGGGTGTAACATTTGTTATTGCAACCGGAGGAATCGATTTCTCAATTGGACCGGTTATGTTCTGCTGTTCACTGGTTTCCGGATATAGTCTGGTAACCTATGGTGTGCCAATGGGAGCAGCATTGGTAATGAGCATACTGATCGGTGTGGCATTCGGTGTGTTTAACGGATATTTGGTAGCTTATTGGAAGGTACCGCCGTTCATCGTTTCCATGGCAAGTATGAATATTGCAAAAGGTATTGCAGCTGTATTTACAAAGACACAGTCAGTCAGCTGGCCGCAGGCAGGCACAGAGGGTGGATGGTTCCGTAACATTATCAGTTTTAACGGTATTCCAATGGGACTGATCATTTTTGTAGTAATTGCTATTGTTTGTGCAGTAATTCTGAATAAGACAAAATGGGGACGTTATATTCTTTGTCTCGGAAGTAACAAAGAAGCAGTCAGACTTTCTGGTGTTAATATTAAGAAATGGGAAATGCTGGCATATATTATTTGTGGAACATTGGTTGGTATTGCATCCATTTTCTTCGTAGCTACATATACAACAGTTCAGCCGGGATACGGCGATCAGTACAACAATGAGGCGATTGCAGGCTGTGTTATGGGAGGAACTTCCATGGTTGGAGGACTTGCATCTATCAGCGGTACTGTAATTGGTGTAATTATTATCTCTCTTTTGCAGCAGGGTATTCTTGCATTGGGATTCACGAAAGATTACCAGTACATCATTACTGGATTGATCGTTATCGCAGCGGTTTACTCAGACGTTTCTGCAAGACGTAGAAAGAATTAATCATCAAATAAGAAAGGAGAGATAGTAATGGGTGAGATTATTTTGACAATGAAAGACATTGACAAGTCTTTCCCCGGTGTACATGCACTTGACCATGTTGATTTAGAGGTCAGAAAAGGTGAAGTTCTTGCACTTATGGGTGAGAACGGAGCTGGTAAATCAACACTTATGAAGGTGCTGACGGGTATTTATAAAAAGGATTCCGGTACGATTACATATGAAGGTAAAGAAGTGGAATTCAAAAATACAAGAGAAGCACAGGATGCAGGTATCGTAATCGTTCATCAGGAGTTGAACATGCTCGGTCATCTGACAGTTGCCCAGAACCTTTTTATCGGAAGAGAGTTTAAAAAGGGTATTAAGATTGATGATAAGAAGATGAATGAAGAAGCGAAGAAACTGTTTGACAGACTTCATGTAGATATTGATCCGAAAGAGAAAATGTCGAATCTGACAGTTGGTAAGCAGCAGATGTGTGAAATTGCAAAAGCAGTTTCCTTTGATGCAAAGGTTATCATCTTTGACGAACCTTCTGCAGCTCTGACAGAATCTGAAATCGAAGAGATGTTTAAGATCATTCGTGACTTGAGAGAAAAAGACATTGCAATGGTTTACATTTCACATCGTATGGATGAGATTAAAGTGATTACCGATCGTGTAACAGTAATGCGAGATGGTACATATGTAGGTACTTTGATTACAAAGGATTGTACAAAAGAAGATATCATTAACATGATGGTTGGTCGTGTTATTTACGAAGATCCTAAGACAGAGAGTGCTGTTCCGAAGGATGCTCCGGTTGTTCTGAAGGTAGAGCATTTGAATGCCGGTAAGATGGTACAGGATGTCAGCTTTGAACTTCGTAAAGGTGAGATCTTAGGATTCTCAGGATTGATGGGTGCCGGACGTACTGAGACAGCAAGAGCATTGTTTGGAGCTGACCCGAAGGAAAGCGGAGATATTTATATCAATGGTGAGAAAGTAACCATTCACAGCCCTCAGGATGCAGTTCGCTGTGGTATCGGTTATCTGTCAGAGGATAGAAAACGATATGGTATCGTTGTACAGAAGACAGTTGCTGAGAATACATCTATGGCAAACATGAAGGACTTCATGAATGGTATTTTCATCAACAAGAAGAAAGAAAGAGAAGTTGCAGAGAAGTATGTAGAGGCTCTTGCAACGAAGACACCGGATGTGGATCAGTTAGTTGTAAACTTGTCCGGTGGTAACCAGCAGAAAGTCGTTATCGCAAAATGGCTGGCACGTGATTGTGATATCCTCATTTTCGATGAGCCGACCAGAGGTATCGACGTAGGTGCTAAAAATGAGATTTACAAGCTGATGAATAAGCTGGTAGCAGAAGGAAAATCTATTATCATGATTTCCTCTGAGATGACCGAGATTCTCCGAATGAGCGACCGAGTGGTTGTTATGTGTGAAGGTAAGAAGACCGGTGAGCTTGATATTTCAGAAGCAAAACAGGAAACAATTATGAATCTGGCAACAAGAGAATGTGAATAAGGAGGGGTGAGAAGATGTCAAAGAATAAAAAGTTTCTCGGATTAAAAGGGCGAGAGGCAATGGTATTGGGAATCAACCTTGCAATGATTGTTCTCTTCAGTATTCTCAGCCCGGCATTCAGATCTTATCCGACAGTGGTAAGTGTTCTGGATATTTCATACTACATAACATTGATGGCAATTGGCGTTACCTTCCCGCTTATTACAGGAGGTGTTGACCTGTCCATCGGTACAGGACTTGTAACTTATGCGCTGATCGGAGGATATCTGGTAGTGCAGAAGGATATGCCTGTAGTAGTTGGTTTGATCGTATGTGTTTTAGTGGGAATTCTGGTTGGTTTACTCAATGGTGTTTTAGTAGCCATCATGGATCTTCCGCCATTCTTGGCAACACTGTGTACTTGTATGATCACTCGTGGTCTCGGACCTGCACTTTGCGGTGGTATGGGTATTTCATGGCCGTCAGCAATGTCTGAACAGGGAGCATTCAGAAACTTGTTCAAGTTTACAACAGCAGAAGGAACGATCATTCCAATTGGTATCGTATCCATGATTGTACTTGTAATCGTGATGTCCTTTGTATTGAATCATACAAGAGTGGGTCGTTACATTATAGCAATCGGAAGTAACAAAGAGGCAACAAGACTTGCCGGAGTAAATGTAAAATTCTATCATACACTGGCTTATGTAATTTGTGGTCTGTTTGCAGGACTTGCCGGAGTTGCATATGCAGCATATGTATCTACAATCTATCCGGGAACCGGAGCAGGATTCGAGTTGGATGCAATCGGTGGAGCAATCGTAGGTGGTGTATCTACAACAGGTGGTGTAGGTACAATCCTCGGAACATTCTTCGGTGTATTTGTTATCTGTCTGATGAAGGTAGGACTTCCGTTTATCGGACTGCAGGCAAACTGGCAGCAGATTTTTACAGGTCTTGTGTTGATTGCAGCTGTATTAATTGACTTGCTGAAAAAGAAAAAATAAAAAGAAAAGATAAGAAAAATTAAAACAAAAATCAAAAAACAAAACAAAAACAGAGTATGTTGTTCGCAGAAGAACTTCATATAAAAACATCTATTTCAAGGAGGAAATGAAAAATGAAAAAGAAACTTGTAGCTGTTTTACTTAGTGCAGCAATGGTATTCTCACTGGCAGCATGTGGCGGCGGAGATGCAAAAACAGAAGATGGCGGAGATAAGGCAGAAGGCGGAGATAGCAAAGGTTATCACTTCGAAGTAATCGTTAAGAGTTTCCAGTCAACATATTGGCAGGCAGCTGTTCAGGGTATCGACAAAGCTTGTGAAGAGCTTGGTGTTACAGCTAAATCTAACGGACCGGCTACAGAGTCTGATATCGCTGACCAGGTTACAATGTTGAACGACGTTATCGAGAAAAAACCTGACGGAATCGGTCTTGCAGCTTGTGATACAAACTCTGTATTAGATTCTCTTAAAGCAGCATTAGACGCTGGTATCCCGGTTGTATGTTTCGACACAGGTGTTGACAACGCTCCGGAAGGTTCTGTATACGCTACAGTAGCTACAGATAACGCACAGGCTGGTGGAGTAGCAGCAGAGAACATGTTCCCAGTAATCGAAGATAAGATTAAAGCAGCTACACCTGACAGTCAGGTTCGTATCGGAGAAGTTAACCAGGATGCTACAGCTCAGAACATTCAGCAGCGTGGTAACGGATTCATCGCTAAGATGATCGAACTGTGTACAGATGCTGGAAAGAAAGTTGCAGTAGTTGGTAACGAATTCTATGTAAATGCAGCAGAAGGAACAGTAGCAGAGGCAGAAGCTGACGTTATTATCGAAGTTGGTGTTCCGGCTCAGACAACACCAGACCTTGCAGCTACAGAAGCTCAGAAGATTATGTCCAAGAAAGACACAATCGCTATCTTCGGTTCCAACCAGGTAACAGCAGAGGGTGTTATCCAGGCTAACAATACATTGAACGTATTGGATGCAGATCCGGCAAAGGGAATCATTGCAGCAGGATTTGATGCTGGTACACCACAGAAAGAAGCTATCAAGAGCGGAAAATTCATCGGTTCTGTAACACAGTCTCCATTGATGATGGGATATAAATGTATCTACACATTGACAGATATCTGTGAAGATAAAGAAGTATCAGACATTCCGATGGAAGGTTACTGGTATACAGCAGAAACTATGGATTCTGATGAGATTGCTCCTAACCTTTACGATTAATTAGCAATAGGGATTCCATAAGTATCTCTGGAAAAAAGCAAATAGAGACCGGGCATTTAGCCCGGTCTTTTTTTGGGCTCTTTGTTATCATGCATGCGATAAAACAGTTCGGTAGACTGTTTTGAGTCAAGAGTTGGGAGTGAATTTTTTTAAGATTGATTTAAAAAATATATAAAATGTTTATGTGAATTTTATTATATAAAGGTGGAAGGTGAGAAGAGATTCGTGTATAATCATTAATATATAATTATAGAAATACAGGAGGATGGCTATGCTTCAGGGAATTGAAAGAATATTTGAAAATAAAGAGGAGATGCTCAAGCATCTGAAAAAGAAATCATTTGAAAAAAATACGCAGGAATTTTTGGATAAGAACGGACATTTTTTTAGAGAGATGGTAAATTATACCGAACAGGCAGAAGATAAGAAAAAGGCTGCTGAAGAAATCGGGCAGAGTATCGTCGATGCGGTAAAACAAACGTTTACCAATAAAAGGGGAAAGATTGACGGGAGAACACAGATTGATTTGAATTTCTTTATGATCTATTTTGTTTTCCCGAGTATTCTGCAAACAGGCGAGTATGGTACGGTGATTGCAGATGGTGTACGAGATGTATGGAGTCATTCTTTCAAGGATGGAGACATTCAGTATACGGATTATGACACTTTGTACAATTCTTTTCGCGAAAAGATCTTTGGAATTTTCTGATCGAAGTTTTCTGGAGATTTGCAGAGAAAACAGGAAACGAAACTACGACTCAGATGTTTCGTTTCCTGTTTTTTACCGTAGATATTGCTTTGGGGTGGTTCCTTTGTATTTTTTAAAAGTTTTGATGAAATAACTCAGGTCATTAAAACCAGAGTTGAAGGCCACTTCGGTGATGGACTGGTCGGTGGTGAGCAGATCATAACTGGCACGCTCAATCCGGTAGTAATTCAAATAATCTACTGGTGTTCGATGCGTCATTTCCTGGAAAAAACGGCAGAAATATTTGGAAGACATATTGACAGAATCAGCCATTTCCTGCAGTGAAATCTGTTTGTTATAAGAAGACTCTATAAATTCCAATGCTTGTTTAAGCTGCACGATCTTCCGGTGACTGCGTGGCGGCTGTTCCGGAGCCGGGTTGTAGAAATTTTCAGAAAAAATCAATCCGATAATCTGATACAGGGCACCTAATACAGACATTTGATAGCCATCTTTTTTGGAAGACATAGCATCAAACAAAGTCCAGACAATTTGATGCAGATCACTGTAGGAACCATAATGAACATATTGGATTTCGACTTCATGGTCAGTAATCTTACGGATCAGTTTACAGCAGGAGTCATTTTTATTCATTAGCATATTCATATCAAATACAATACATTCGTATTCGCAGTCATAGGGAATTCCTTCATGAAGAGCTCCGGCGGGAATGAAAATAAAAGAGCCGGCGGGAACAAAGAAGGTCTGATCATCAATGATGATTTTAAAGGAGCCCTTCAAAATGCGGATAAATTCAAATTCAACATGCCAGTGAAGAGCCATGTTGTATTGCGGATGTGAAGGGGAAACGTGGTGATATTCTAAAGGGAAGTCAGCAGTACCACGTTGTCTGTTTTCTCGATAATTAATATATTGCATAATTGTTTCTCCTGATTTACAAATGTGAATATTGTTATACTTTTTATCATTATAACACAAGATTATTCCGGGAAACAATGGTAAAATGATACTATCAAAAGATATGAGTGCATATAGAAAGGAGGCATATCAGTGGGAGATATGAAAAAGCAGGTTCTTGCTTTTGACTTTGGTGGCGGAAGCGGACGTGCAATCCTCGGAAGTCTGGAAAACGGAAAGATTCATATGGAAGAAGTTCATCGTTTTTCCAACGATCCGGTTATTTTGGGAGATACGATGTATTGGGACACACTGAGACATTTCTTTGAAATCAAACAGGGAATTGTCAAAGCAAAACAAAAAGGTGGTTTTGCAAGCATCGGAATCGATACCTGGGGTGTGGACTTTGGACTTTTGGATGAGCATGGTGCACTGTTGGAAAGTGCAGTTCATTATCGGGATGACAGAACGCTTGGAATGCAGGAGGAAGTATTCAAGGCGATACCGAAAGAAAAGGTTTATGAATTGACCGGACTGCAGTTTGAAAACTTTAACACAATTTTCCAACTGTATTCTCTTGTTCAGAAAAGACCTTGGCTTTTGGACAAGGCAGATAAGATGTTATTAACTCCGGATTTGTTCAACTATTTCTTGACTGGTGAGAAGAAAGCAGAGTATACAATGGCTGCAACTACGCAGTTGTTGGATGCAAGAACAAAAGAGTGGAGCGAACCAATTTTGGAAGCACTTCAGATTCCAAAGAAAATTCTGCCGGAGATTGTTCCGAGCGGTACAGTAATAGGAACCTTGAAACCGCAGATTTGTGAAGAACTGGGCGTAGAACCTGCAAAGGTAATTGCAATTACAGGACATGATACACAGAGTGCGGTCGTATCAGTGCCGACACAGAATCCAGATTTTATTTTTATCAGTTGTGGTACATGGAGTTTATTCGGTACAGAGCTGGATGGTCCGATAATCGGAGAAAAGTCTCTGGAATGTAATGTCAGCAACGAAGGCGGCTATGGAAATACAACTACACTGTTGAAGAATATTATTGGATTATGGCTTGCTCAGGAGAGCAGAAGACAGTGGATCCGTGAAGGACAGGAGTATTCTTTCGGAGAGCTTGAGAAGATGGCATTGGAGGCAGAGCCGTTCCAGAGCTTTATCGATCCGGATTCACCGGAGTTTGTAGCAGCAGGAAATATTCCGGAACGTATTCGTGAATTCTGCAGAAGAACAGGGCAGAAAGTACCGGAGACAATCGGTGAGATTATGTGTTGTATCAACCAGAGTCTTGCAATGAAATATCGCTTTGCATTAGAACAGATTGAATCCTGTACAGGAAAACACTATCCGGTGATCAATATGATCGGAGGAGGAATCCAGAGTAAGCTGCTTTGTCAGATGACAGCAGGCGCTGCAGGCCGTAAGGTGATCGCAGGACCGGTAGAGGCAACTGCTCTTGGAAATATCGCTGTTCAGCTGATGGCACTTGGCGAGATTAAGGATGTGGCAGAGGCAAGACAGATTATCGCAAATTCAGAAACTACATACGAGTATCTGCCGCAGGATGCGGAAAAATGGGATGCTGCGTATGAGAAATTCAAAACATTTATTCATTAATGATTAAGGAGGAATGCAACTATGGCAAAATCAAGATTGATAGGTGACTATCCAGTAATCGGAATCAGACCAACAATTGACGGAAGAAGAGGAGTACTGAAAGTACGTGAGTCTCTGGAAGAGCAGACAATGAACATGGCTAAATCAGCAGCAAAATTGTTCGAAGAGAATTTGAAATATACAAACGGCGAGCCGGTGAAGGTTGTAATCGCAGATACAACAATCGGACGTGTTGCAGAAGCAGCTGCTTGCGCAGACAAATTCAAAAAAGAGGGCGTTGATATTACATTGACAGTTACGCCATGCTGGTGCTACGGCGCAGAGACAATGGATATGGATCCGATGACAATCAAAGCTGTATGGGGATTCAACGGAACAGAGAGACCGGGAGCTGTTTATCTGGCATCTGTATTGGCTACACACGCACAGAAAGGTCTTCCGGCATTCGGAATTTACGGACATGATGTATGTGAAGCTGACGACACAGAGATTCCGGAAGATGTAAAGGAAAAACTGTTGAGATTTGGACGTGCATCAGTAGCAGCTGCTACAATGAGAGGAAAGTCTTATCTGCAGATCGGTTCCATCTGTATGGGAATCGGCGGCTCTATCATTGATCCGGCATTTATCGAAGAATACCTTGGAATGCGTGTAGAGTCTGTTGACGAGGTAGAGATCATCCGTCGTATGACAGAAGGTATCTACGATGAGGCAGAATACCAGAAAGCGCTTGCTTGGACAAAAGAAAAATGCAAGATCGGATTTGATAAGAACCCGGAAGAACTTCAGAGAACAGCTGAAGAAAAAGAAAAAGATTGGGAATTTGTTGTAAAGATGATGTGTATCATCAAAGACCTGATGAATGGTAATGAAAACCTGCCGGAAGGATGCGAAGAAGAAAAAGTTGGACACAATGCTTTGGCAGCTGGATTCCAGGGACAGAGACAGTGGACAGACTTCTATCCGAACTGTGACTTTGCAGAGGCTATGCTGAATACATCATTTGACTGGAATGGAGCAAGAGAGCCATACGTTCTGGCAACAGAAAATGACGTTCTCAACGGACTTGGAATGATGTTCAGTAAACTGCTTACAAATTCTGCTCAGATCTTTGCAGATGTTCGTACATATTGGAGTCCGGAGGCTGTTAAGAAAGCTACAGGCGGATATGAACTGGAAGGAAAAGCAAAAGAAGCAGGCGGATTCATTCACTTGATCAACTCCGGAGCAGCTTGTCTGGATGCAAATGGTCAGGCAGTTGACGCTGAAGGAAATCATGTTATGAAACCATGGTATGATGTAACAGAGGCTGATCAGGACGCTATCATGAATGCAACAACATGGAACTATGCTGACCTCGGATACTTCCGTGGTGGCGGATATTCTTCCAGATTCGTTACAGAAGCTGAGATGCCTGTAACAATGATTCGTCTGAATCTGGTTAAGAACTTAGGACCAATGCTTCAGATTGCAGAAGGATGGACTGTACACCTTCCAGACGAAGTAACAGATGTTCTGTGGAAGAGAACAGACTATACATGGCCATGTACATGGTTTGCTCCGAGAGTAACAGGAGAAGGCTCATTTAAGACAGCTTACGATGTTATGAATAACTGGGGCGCTAACCATGGAGCAATCAGCTACGGACATATCGGAGCAGATTTGATTACACTTTGCTCTATCTTGAGAATTCCGGTAGCTATGCATAACGTACCGGAAGAGCAGATCTTCCGTCCGGCATCATGGAATGCATTTGGTATGGACAAAGAAGGTTCAGATTACAGAGCTTGCCAGGCTTATGGACCGATGTACAAAACAATCAAATAAAAAATTTAGAAATAGAACATAAGACAAAGATTATTTATAAGGGGCACTCCGGCGGGTGCTCCTTATATCAAAATTCAAACAGATATCAGGAGGACAATAACATGTTAAAAGGTATTCCGAAAATTTTATCCCCGGAACTGTTGATGGTATTGGCAGAGATGGGACATAGCGATCGTATTGTAATTGCAGATGGCAATTTCCCGGCAGAGTCTATGGGAAAAGACAGCATCGTAATCCGTTGTGACGGACATGGCGTACCGGAGATTCTGGATGCGATTTTGCAGGTATTCCCGTTGGATACATATGTAGAGAAACCGGTGAACCTGATGCAGTTGATGCCAAATGATGTAGGCAAAGTAGAAACTCCAATCTGGGATACATACAAAGAAATTGTTGCAAAACATGATGAGCGTGGAGCAGATGCAATCGGAAATATCGAAAGATTTGCATTTTATGATGAGGCAAAAACAGCATATGCAATTATTGCAACCGGAGAATCAGCAATTTACGCAAATGTAATGCTGCAGAAGGGTGTAGTAACAGAATAAAAAAGAGGAAACGATTTCATGACTATTACAGAAATTGCAAAAATGGCAGAGGTATCGGTGTCTGCCGTTTCCCGTTATTTGAATAACGGATATGTAAGTGAAGAAAAAGCGAAGAGAATCAAAAAGGTAATTGAAAAGACCGGTTATCGCCCGTCTAAGCAGGCGCAATCTATGCGGACCGGAAAGTCCAAGGTTATTGGGGTGATTCTTCCGAAGATCAGTTCAGAATCCATCGCCAGAGTGGCAGATGGAATCAGTGAAGTATTGTCTGCTGCGGGATATCAGATGCTTTTGACAAGTACGGAGAATAGTTCGGAAAAAGAAATTGAATACTTGCAGTTATTGAACAATAACCCGGTAGATGGAATTTTGTTTTCGGCATCCGTATATGATAAGGCCCATAAAGATGCGTTGAAAAAACTGGATGTTCCGGTGGTGATCATTAGTCAGAAGTTTGAAGAATATGCCTGTGTTTTTCATGATGATTATGGTGCGGCTTGTGCCATGTCAAAAAAACTGATAGAAAGTGGAAAACGTCATATTGGGCATATTTGTGTAAATCAAAAGGACAAAGCTGCAGGTGTACAGCGTACGAAGGCATTTTACGATACAATGAAAAAATGCGGAATGCCGGTAGAGCCGGATATGGTTGTAGAATCTTCATTTACTATGGACGGCGGTTATACAGCAATGGAGAAGCTGATGAAACAGAACCCGGATTTAGATGGTGTGTTTTGTGCAACAGATTCTCTTGCAGTGGGTGCGATGATGTATTTGCGGGAGAGTGGAAAGCAAATTCCGGAAGACGTTGCTGTGGCAGGCATTGGACATAACCGGATGTCTCGAGTAGTAACCCCTACTCTTGCAACAGCGCATCTGCATTACCGTACAAGCGGCGTGGAGGCAGCCAAGATGCTGGTTGAGATGCTTGAGGAAGGGAATGTAATTTCTAAACAGTTGATGTTAGGTTATGAAGTAGTTGAGGCTGAAAGTATAAGCAGCGAAAGAGTATAAAAAGAAACGTACGAAGTTAAATAGAAAATGTCTTGTTGAGGAGAAAATCTTTGCAAGACATTTTTTTTGTGAAATACTGCTAAAATAAATCTGTATAATTTGTAGATTTTATCAATTTACAAATCTACTTTGTGTGATAAAATATAATTACAATATGAAAACGATATCACACATAAAACAATGGAAATGAGATTATCAGATTGTGAAAAGTTTTATTGGTAGTGAAAACGATATCTTAAAGGAGGAGAACATGGATTACAAAGTAACAGCACAACAGATTTTTGAAAAAATTGGCGGTAAAGAGAATTTGATCTCGGCAGCACATTGTGCAACAAGATTGAGACTGGTCATTGGAGACAATGAGAAGTGTGACAGTAAGGCGGTTGAGAATATTGATGGAGTGAAAGGAGTTTTTTTTGCCTCAGGACAGATGCAGATTATTCTTGGGACCGGAACAGTGAACAAGGTGTATGCTGAATTTATTCAAATTGCAGGTATTTCTGAGATGAGTAAAGAAGAGGTGAAGAATGTAGCGGCGAAGAAAGCCAATCCGTTCCAAAGAGTCATCAAGACGATCGGAGATATTTTTGTGCCGATTATCCCGGCAATTGTTGCAAGTGGATTCTTGATGGGGATTATGGAAGCCTTGAACTTTATGGTAAATAATGGATTTCTGCAGATCGATACAAGTGGATCTATTTATCGTTTGCTGTACTATTCAGTAATGTAGCGTATGTATTTCTTCCTATATTAATTGCGTATAGTGCGGCGAAAGTATTTGGAGCAAATCCGTATCTGGGCGCTGTGATCGGTATGATTATGATTCACCCGAACTTGCAAAATGCCTGGTCTGTGGCAACAGAAGGTGTTCAGCATACGCAGGAAGTATTTTTCGGACTGTGGGAAATCGACATGGTTGGTTATCAAGGTCATGTTATTCCGGTGATTATTGCAGTATTTGTATTAAGTGTTATTGAGAAAAAACTGCACAAGATCGTACCTCCGATGTTTGATTTATTCGTAACTCCGCTTGTGAGTGTATTTGTAACAGGTTATCTGACTCTGGCAGCAATCGGTCCGGTATTTGTATTCGTAGAGAACAGCCTTCTTGGAGGCATTCAGAAGCTGCTGACTCTTCCTTTTGGAATCGGAAGTTTTGTTATGGGAGGGCTTTATGCGCTGACCGTTGTATCCGGTATTCATCATATGTATACGGTAATTGATATGGGACAGCTCTCGATGTATGGGCTGACGTACTGGCTCCCACTTGCATCTGCCGCAAATGTGGCACAGGGAGGCGCTGCGCTGGCAGTTGCGTTTAAGAGCAAGAATAAAAAGATAAAATCCGTTGCACTTCCATCTGCACTGAGTGCATGTATGGGAATTACAGAGCCGGCAATTTTTGGAGTCAACTTGCGGTTTGTAAGACCATTTATTGCTGCATCGATCGGTGGTGCATGTGGCGCACTCTATGCCTCGATTGTAGGACTTGGCGCAACGGGAACGGGTGTAACAGGTATTTTTGGAATTCTGCTGCATCTGCACAATCCGCTGAATTATGTGATTGCAATGGCAATTGCATTTGGTACGGCGTTTGTACTGACTTGGATTTTAGGATTCAAAGAAGAAGTTGATTCATAAACAGGAGAACAAAAGAGGATGAAGATAGATCAATGGAGATTAAAATTGCATCTGATGCCGCCGAATGGATGGTTGAATGATCCAAATGGGCTGTGCTGGTTTAACGGAGAGTACCATGTATTTTTTCAGTATTCTCCGGGAAAACCGGAAGGCGGAATGAAACACTGGGGACACTATATCAGCGAAGATCTGCTGCATTGGGAATATGCAGGAATCGCTCTTTCACCGGAAGAAGTATTTGAATCCCGCGGGGTGTATTCTGGCTCAGCGCTTATTAAGGATGAGAAGATGTATCTCTTTTATACCGGCAATGTGAAACTGCAGGGAGACTATAATTACATCACAAATGGGCGTGAAGGCAATACAGTGCTTGTAACAAGCAAGGATGGAAGAAATTTCGAAAAGAAAGAGTTACTTTTGACAAATGCAGATTACCCGGCAGACTTGACTTGTCATGTGCGGGATCCCAAGGTTGTGACTGGAAAATCGATCGGGATTGATGATGGATGTGCATATATGGTGCTGGGAGCTCGAACAATGGAAGATATCGGAGAAGTTTTATTGTATCGTTCTTCCGACCTTTTTCATTGGGAATTAGCAAATAGAATCTGTTCTGAAAAGAAGTTTGGATATATGTGGGAGTGTCCGGATGTATTTATGATAGATAAGCAGAAGATTTTGAGTGTTTCTCCGCAAGGAGTAGAAACAGAAGGAATCAATTATCAAAATTTGTATCAATCAGGATATTATAAAGTAGAAGGTGCATTTGAAGGCGAGTACAGGCTGGAAGAGTTTCGAGAATGGGATCGGGGATTTGATTTTTATGCTCCTCAGACTTTTGAAGATGAGAATGGGAGAAGGCTTTTAATCGGATGGATCGGGATGCCGGATGTGCCGGAACAGAAGAATCCTACGGTAGAATATGGCTGGCAAAATGCTTTAACCGTACCGCGTGAAATTACTATGAAAAATGGTCAGTTGATGCAATATCCGGCAAAAGAAATAGAATCGTTGCGAAAGAAAGAACGTAGGCTGAATCCGGGTGAAATATCAGAAAGAATGGATTGTTATGATGTAGAAATCAGTGTCAATCCGGCAGAAGATTTTGAAATTGTAATTGCAGAAGGAATTTTCCTTTTCTACGAAAAAGAGCGGCAGATCGTTACGTTGGAATATGATCAGGCGGCAGGCTTGGGAGCGGGAAGAGAAAGCAGGAGTGTTTCTCTGGAGAAATGTGAATCTGTTCGGATGCTGATGGACACTTCCTGTATGGAAATTTATCTCAATGGAGGCGAGGAAGTATTTACCTCTCGTTTTTATACAACTGATGGAAAGAGTGATTTTCAAGTCAATCAGGCGAAGGCAGAAATTCGGTATTGGAAACTGGACGCACCGGAGATAAAAATGGCTGAATGAATCTGGGGATAGAGTCTTTCTTGTTTCTGTGGTATATTTAAGACGTTGGTTTTAATATATTTGTAGAGATGTGATAGAGAGATAGGAAAGAATCGGAAGATGAAGAAAGCGTGGTTTCGTAAAAAATCAGTAACTATGTGGTTAGAAATCGGACTTGCAGCGGCGCTTGTATTATGCCTTGGAGTGGCAGGAACTAAAGGGAAGAAAAGTTCTGAGATACAGCCGGGGAAAGAAGTTGTAAGACAAACGGAGGAAACTGCAAAGCAGGTAAAAGATACTCCAAAGGAGACGGAAGAAGTGATTGCCGCGGGACAGTATCCGATCATGGGGAAAAGTTCTGTTACAGAAGAGGATATGATCCGATATTTTCAGGCATCGGGAAAGGCATATCCGGCAGATGCGCTGGCAAAGGGTGGAGCAGAGTCTCTTGAAACATTTTGCAGGATTTATATAGAAGAAGCGGAGGCAGAAGGAATCCGTCCGGAGGTTGCCTTTGCACAGACGATGAAAGAGACAGGATTTCTTCAGTATGGAGGAGATGCCGCCATTGAGCAGTTTAATTTTGCAGGACTGGGGACAACCGGAGGCGGTGTGCCGGGCAATTCTTATCCGGACGTCCGTACCGGAGTGAGAGCACAGATCCAGCATTTGAAAGCATATGCAACAACAGATGTTCTGAGTCAGGCGTGTGTGGATGAAAGATATGAATATGTAATCAAAGGGAGTGCGCCTTATGTAGAATGGCTTGGGAAAAATGAAAACCCAGAGGGGCAGGGATGGGCGACGGCAGAAGGTTACGGATATTCGATTGTAGAGATGATACAAAAAATGAAAGGATAAGATCGGTATGTTTTTTCTTTTTCAGGCAATACTCTAAGAAACAGGAAAAAGAAGGTGCAGAAAATGTCTGATAAAAAGAAGAAACCAATTGATTTGAAAAATCTGGAGCCGGATGAAAAATTAAAATATGAAATAGCAGAAGAACTCGGTCTATTAGACCGGGTGTTAAAAGATGGGTGGAAAACGCTTTCATCCAAAGAAACCGGAAGAATCGGAGGTCTGGTGGCAAGGCGGAGAAAAGGTGACAACGCTCGAAAAATGGATTCATCTGTGGAAAATTAGGTCGAAACCGTAAATTGTACCAAAAAAGGTTGAACATTTAAAAAGTTTTTGATACAATTGTACGGTTGGGAGTAGGAAACGGGTGGATATTATGAATCGAAAGATTAACATATTTGGGATAGGCATTACAGTGCTTACGGCAAAGGATACAATGAAAACTGCAATGCAGTATCTGGAATCGGAGACAGTGCATGCGGTTGAGATTATGACATTAGAGCTGTTGATGCAAGAGAAAGAGGATGAGATCTGGAGAGAACAGATACAGCAGATGGATCTGGTACTGCCGGGAGAAAAAGCACTTTTTGCAACAACGGAACTCAGTGATCGCATGATCCTCAAAGATTTGGAAAATCGTACATTTTTGCGTATGTTTTTTAGATATTTGAAGAAAAATAAAAAGACAATCTATCTTCTGGCGGAAGGGGAAGAAGAACTGGAGAAGATGAAAAATTTTCTGAAAGGATATTCGCATAGTCTTGCGATTGCCGGACAGGCAGTTCTTTCTCCGGGGAATGGTTCGGAGGAAACGGTTATTAATGAGATCAATGGTGTGGAACCGGATTGTATTTTGTCCGGATTATCTTCTCCGTATGGAGAGCACTTCATAGTCAGAAGTAAGGCGCTGTTGAATGCAAGACTCTGGATCGGCGGAATTCTTTCGCTGGCAAGATTAGCGGAAAAGAAACCAATCGGAAAACTGGGAGCGTTTATCCGGAAGAAGATTTTTTGCTACCAGATTGAAAAGCAAAAACATTAATTTTTTGTATACTCTGTATAGGCATAAAAAATGAATATTTTGTTAAAAGTATGAGGAAATGCATAAAAAAAATGGATTTCCTCTTTATTTTTTTGTGCTTTTGCATTAATATATAAAATACACAGGTATGAAAAAATATTTTACATCACAAAAGCTTTGTGAAAAATGCACATGAGTAAAGTGGATGAGCGGAGGTTGTAGTCATGATTACAAATCAAATACTTCTGAATACAATAGAAGGATTAAAGGGAATCTGCCGGGTTGATTTTTGTGTATATGATACAGATGGAAAAGTTCTGGCGGGAACAATTGAGAATGGACAGGAGTTTGAAAGCGCGGTTCTTTCTTTTGGACAATCGCCGGCAGAGAGTCAGACGATACAGGGGTGTCAGTTCTTTAAAGTATTTGATGAGCAGCAGCTGGAATACATTCTGCTTGCAGTTGGTGAGGATGAAGAGGCTTATATGTTAGGAAAGCTGGCAGCATTCCAGGTTCAGAATTTATTAGTGGCATATAAGGAGCGGTTTGATAAGGATAACTTTATCAAAAACTTGCTTTTAGACAACTTACTTTTGGTGGATATTTACAATCGTGCAAAAAAATTACATATTGACACAGAGGTAAAACGTGTTATCTTTATTATTGAGACATCGCACGAAAAGGACAGTGCGGCTTTAGATAATGTCCGTAATCTTTTTGGTACAAAAGCGAAGGACTTTATTACCGCAGTAGATGAGAAGAACATTATCGTCGTAAAAGAACTGTCAGCCAGAGATGGAAGCAGAGAATTAGAGAAGATGGCAAGAGAGATGCTGACCCTTCTGCAGGAGGAGACGAAGGATGAGCATATCCATATTGCGTATGGTACAGTGGTAAATGATATCAAGGAAGTATCCAAGTCTTATAAGGAAGCAAAGCTGGCTTTAGACGTGGGAAAGATTTTCTTTGATGAAAAGGATATTGTAGCATACAGCACACTCGGAATCGGTCGTTTGATCTATCAGCTTCCGCTGCCATTGTGCAAGATGTTTATCAAAGAGATTTTTGAGGGGAAATCTCCGGATGAATTCGATGAGGAGACATTGGCAACGATCAATAAGTTTTTTGAGAATAGCCTGAATGTATCGGAAACATCCAGACAGCTTTACATTCATCGAAATACACTGGTATATCGCTTGGATAAGCTCCAGAAAAGTACAGGCTTGGATTTACGTGTTTTTGAAGATGCCATTACGTTTAAGATTGCATTGATGGTCGTAAAGTATATGAAGTATATGGAAACACTGGAGTATTAAAGGCTAGGAGTAGGATAATTAGGAGGAGCATATGATTGAATTAAAAAATGTAAGGAAAGAGTACTCAAAAGGGCATGCGGCTCTGAATGGAGTCTCTGTAAAGATTGAACGGGGAGAGTTTGTATTTATCGTGGGCGACAGTGGTTCTGGTAAGTCAACTTTGATTCGTTTGATCATGAAAGAATTGGAGCCCACAGAAGGTACAATTATTGTAAATGGGCAGAATCTGAATCGAATGAAGCATCGAAATGTTGCTAAGTACAGAAGAGGTCTGGGCGTTGTGTTCCAGGATTTCCGTCTTCTGAAGGATCGAAATATTTATGAGAATATTGCTTTTGCACTGCGTGTAACAGAGACACCGAGCAGGGTCATCAAGAGAAAGGTACCTGCAGCATTGTCTCTGGTTGGACTGGCACAGAAATATAAGTCCTATCCAAAGGAACTCTCCGGTGGAGAGCAGCAGCGTGTAGCAATTGCAAGAGCGATTGTCAATGAGCCTGCTATTTTGTTGGCAGATGAGCCGACTGGTAACTTAGACCCGACAAATTCATGGGAAATCATGAGTCTGTTGAAAGAGGCCAATGAACGTGGAACGACAGTACTTGTTGTAACACATAACCAGGAAATCGTAAACGAAATGAACGAACGAGTAATTACGATGAAACAGGGCGTAATCGTAAGTGATGAACAAAAAGGTGGGTATATAGATGAGGATTAGTACATTAGGATACGTAGGAAAACAAGGTGTTAAGAACATCGGAAGAAATAAAATGTTTTCGCTGGCTGCTGTGGCGACGATGTCAGCATGTATTTTTCTTTTCGGTTTATTCTTTTCCATACTGTTGAATTTTCAGTATATTATTAAGTCGGCAGAAGAAGGCGTTGCAATCACTGTATTTTTTGAAGAAGACGCAACACAATCTCAGATTGAAGAGATTGGAGAGAAACTGGAAAGCAGGGAAGATGTGTCGGAAGTCAATTATGTATCAGCAGATGAGGCATGGGAGAAGTTCCAGAAAGAGTATTTCAAAGATAACCCGGAACTTGCAGAGGGATTTAAGAACGATAATCCGCTGGCAGGATCTGACAACTATGAAGTATATATGAAGGTAGTCGAAGACGACGGAGCAAGTGTTATCTCCCAGGGACGTTCCCTCTCAAAGACACAGCAGGATCTTGTAAAATTTGCACGAGGTCTGGACGGAGTAAAAAAGGTCAATAAATCAGACGTTGTTGCAAATACATTGTCCAGTGTCAACGTGCTTGTTGGATATGTTTCTATAGCAATCATTGCAATCTTATTTGGAGTTTCTATTTTCCTGATCAGTAATACGGTTTCTATGGGTATTACGGTTCGAAAAGAAGAAATTGCAATTATGAAGTATATCGGAGCAAAGGATTTTGTGGTACGTTCCCCATTCGTAATCGAAGGTTTGATCATGGGAATTGTCGGTGCGGTTATCCCACTGATTCTCTTGTATGTATTATATGGAAAAGCGGTTGAGTATATACTGGAAAGATTTAGTATTCTGACTAATATTATTGATTTCCTTCCGGTAATGAGCGTATATCGTTATCTGCTGCCAATCGGACTGTTGATGGGAGTCGGTATTGGATTTGTAGGAAGTTTCTTTACTGTACGCAAGCACCTGAAAGTGTGATGAAACAAAGGGGATAAAAATTATTAAGGTGAGTAAAATGAAAAGATATAAAAGACGGATGGGAAGTCTCCTGCTTGTGATTGCATTGTGTCTGGGGACAGTGATGAATGTACAGGCAGTTACGATTGATGAGGCTCAGGAAAAAGCAGATCAGTTGAAAGAAAAGAAAAATGCCGCTGAAAAAGAAATGAAGTCATTGACAGATCAGCTGAATACAATTGTGAAAGATATGAATTCTTCTAAGGAAAAACTTGTGAAAAAGCAGGAAGAGATTGAAAAGGCGGAAGAAGAACTGCTTCAAGCTAAAGTAGAAGAAAACAATCAATATGAAAACATGAAGAAACGAATCAAATTCATGTATGAAAATGGAAGTACAAAAGTTTTAGAAGTATTGATTGAAAGTGAGAGCATTGGAGACTTTTTGAATAAAGCCGAGTATGCGCAGCAGATGTCACAGTACGACAGAGATCAGCTGACGGAGTTTCAAGACGCTGTAAAGGAAGTGGAGAAAGAAGAGGCTCTTTTGAAAGAAGAGTATACAGAACTGGAAACACTTCAGAAGGACTTGATTACAAAACAGACGAGTGTGCAGAAATTATTGGATGAAAAGAATCTGCAGATTACAAATCTGGAAAAAGAAATCGGAGACAATGCAAGTGTTCTGGAGACTTTGATCGCACAGGCTGAGGAAGAAAGAAGAAAGCAGGAACAGCAAAATGGCAGTACCGGAGGTTATGTACCACCGACATCAGGCAATGTGATAACCGGAAACGGACAGTTTTCACATCCTTGTCCGGGAGCGGTAATTACCAGTACGTTTGGATGGCGTGATTTTGACAATTCGTTCCATAAAGGATTGGATCTGGCCGCACCGACCGGAACACCTACATATGCTGCGGATTCCGGGTATGTGATGTATGCAAGATGGAGTGACAGCGCAGGAAACTGGGTCGTTATTAACCATGGAAATGGATTGGTCACAAAATATATGCATCATGATTACTATACTGTAAGAGAAGGGCAGTATGTGGAAAAAGGACAACAGGTAGGTGTTGTTGGAAATACCGGTAATTCATTCGGAGCACATCTCCACTTTCAGGTTGAATTAAATGGAAATGCGGTAGATCCGTTATTATATTTGTAATTTAAAAAGGTTGGACTATAATGAAAAAAGACAACAGATTTTTAAAAGGGGCGCTTGTTGGCGCCCTTACAATGTTTTGTGTGATTGTGCTTGGAGGAGGACTTTTAAAAGGTGTTTCATCCTTGGGAATTCTGCCGGCATTTTCTGAAAAGGGAAAGATTGAACAAAAATTAAATCTTCTGGAAAATATTGTGGATCGTTATTATCTTTATGAAGATGAGGTGGATGAAGATCAGATGACGGAAGGATTATATGCAGGTTATCTGGCGGCACTTCAGGATCCGTATACGATGTATTTTACAGAGGAGGAGACAAAGGAATTATTCCAAAGTGTATCCGGAGAGTTCTATGGAATCGGTGCAATGCTTTCTCAGGACGCAACGAGCGGAACAATCACAATTACGCAGGTATATGAAGATTCTCCGGCAGAAAAGGCGGGAATGCGAGAAGGCGATATTTTGGTGCAGATTGATGATCATCGGATTACGGAGGAGAGTCTGGATGAAATTGTGACCTGGATCAAAGGAGAGCAGGGAACGGAAGTTGTGCTGCATGTGCTGCGTGACGGGAAAGATGTTGAGTTGAAGGCAGTTCGTGATATTGTCAAGACTGTAACAGTTCAATATGAAATGAAGGACGATGGGATTGGATATCTCTATATTCAGGAATTTGATGATGTGACGGTGGATCAGTTCAGAGAAGGACTGGAGGCATTGGAATCACAGGGAATGAAAGGACTTGTAATCGATATTCGAAACAATCCGGGAGGAAATTTGGATACGGTCGTAGAGATGCTGCAGATGCTGCTTCCGGAAGGTGATGTTGTATCGATTCGGAATCGGGATGGAGAGCAGGAAAAATATACCTGCGATGGTGAACATGCATTTGATAAGCCGCTTGCAGTACTGGTGAATCAATACAGTGCGAGCGCATCAGAGATTTTTTCCGGAGCGATTCAAGATTATGGAATTGGTGAGATTGTAGGAATGACGACCTATGGAAAGGGAGTTGTTCAGGATATTTTGAATCTGGGAGATGGTACAAGTATGAAACTGACTACGGCGGAGTATTTCCTGCCTAGTGGACGTAGTATCAATAAGCAGGGAATTACGCCGGACGTAGAAGTGGAATTTGCCTATGATGAGGCAAATCCGGAGTATGATAATCAGTTAGAGAAAGCAATGGATGTAGTACGAAATGAAATAAAATAATTTTCAAATATGGTATTCCATAATATAGTCATCCATAATGAACCCATTTCCAATCTCTGCTTCTTGTGTGTCAATTATTTGGAAACCAAGATGGCGGTAAACAGCCAGAGAACCTTCATTGTGTTTGTTACATGTCAGCCAGATGGAGCACAATCCACGTTCTTGGCAGAGAGATTTTAAAAATGCAAAGGCCTGTGTGGCGAGATGTCGCCCGCGGGCTTCTTTTTTTAAATATAATTTACTTAGAAATAATTTTCCGTCTTCCGGATGAATTCCGCAGTATCCACAGAAATTTTCGCCATCGAAGAGCTGATAATATTCGTATCCGTTGTTCAACTGCTCTTTGAGCGCATGGAAAGACTGGAATTTGTCCAGCATATATACGACCTGTTCTGTGCCGATAATAGGTGTAAAGTGTTCATGCCAGATACTGTCTGCCAGAACTGCAATTTGCTGCAATTGTTCATCTGTTACTGCCTGTTTGACTTGGAAATTTAATGCCATAATAAGGCCCCCTTTATAGAAATATCGTTTGTACAGTTAAGATTATAGCAAGGGGATTCTGTATTTTTCAAGCATGTCTTTTTGATTTTATTTATGCACGTAGTTTTTAAAATATCGGAATTAGTAGCACTCACATGAAAAGAGTGCTAAATTTCTATTGACTTTTAAAAATTGCTGTATTAGAATACATTTTAGACGCTAGGAAGGTTTCATTTAAACAACATAGAAAGAGTATATAAAAAAGGAGTGTTTCAAATGGGAACAAAAAGAGGAAACTTATCAATTGACAGTGAAAACATTTTTCCGATTATAAAAAAATGGGTATATTCAGACCATGATATTTTTGTCAGAGAATTGGTATCTAACGGTTGTGATGCAATCACGAAGTTGAAAAAGCTGGACATGATGGGTGAGTATGAACTGCCGGAGGATTACAAGGCTAAGATTCAGGTTATTGTGAATCCGGAAGAGAAGACTTTGAAGTTTATTGATAACGGTCTTGGAATGACTGCAGATGAAGTAGAAGAGTATATTACACAGATTGCATTTTCCGGTGCAACACAGTTTTTGGAAAAGTATAAAGATAAGACAACAGATGATGAGATGATCGGACATTTCGGACTGGGATTTTATTCCGCATTTATGGTGGCTGACGAGGTGCATATCGATACACTTTCTTATCAGTCTGATGCAGTGCCGGTACACTGGGTAAGCAATGGCGGTACAGAGTATGAGATGCAGGACGGAAATAAAACTGAAGTAGGTACAGAGATTACGCTGTATCTGAATGAGGATTGTCTGGAATTTTCCAACGAATATCGTGTAAGAGAAGTTTTGGAGAAATATTGCTCCTTCATGCCTGTTGAGATTTTCCTGTCCAAGGCAAATGCAGAGCCGGAGTATGAGACGATTGATGAAGCGGATGTACTGGAGACGGATGAAGTTGTAGAGCATATTACAGAAGAGGTCAAAGAAGGTGAGGAAGGCGAGCCGAAACAGAAGGCAAAGATTGTAAAACGTCCGGTTTCTTTGAGTGATATACATCCGTTGTGGACAAAGAATCCAAGCGAGTGTGAAAAGGAAGATTATATCGAATTTTACCGCAAGGTATTTATGGATTATAAAGAGCCGTTGTTCTGGATTCATTTGAATATGGATTACCCATTTAATTTGAAAGGAATTTTATATTTCCCGAAGATTAATACAGAATACGATTCCATTGAGGGCACGATCAAGTTATATAATAATCAGGTATTTATTGCAGATAATATCAAAGAAGTGATTCCGGAATTCTTGATGGTATTGAAAGGGGTAATCGATTGTCCGGATCTGCCGTTGAACGTATCCAGAAGTGCATTGCAGAATGATGGATTTGTTGGAAAAGTGGCAGATTATATTTCGAAAAAGGTTGCGGATAAGCTGAATGGTATGTTTAAGACAGACCGCGAGAATTATGAGAAATATTGGGATGACATCAGTCCGTTTATCAAGTTTGGATGCCTGAAGGATGAAAAATTCGGAAAGAAAGTGAAGGATTCTATCTTATATAAAAATCTGGAGCACAGTTATGTAACTCTGGAAGAGTATATTCAAGCGGAAAAAGAGGCAAAAGGACTTACAGACACAGAAGAACAAGCAGAAAGCGCAGCAGAAACAGCAGAGAACACCGAGGCTGAAACTGTGGATGCAGAGAAAAAAGAATCTGAGAAACTGACGGTATACTATGTTACCGATGAACAGCAGCAGAGTCAGTATGTGAAGATGTTCAAGGAGCAGGGACAGCAGGCGGTTGTTTTGAACCACAATATCGATACTGCATTTGTTACTTATATGGAACAGCAGAATGAGGACATTAAGTTCCAGAGAATTGACGCAGATGTTTTGGATGCGTTGAAGGAAGAAGTGTCAGAAGAAGAAAAAGAGAATTTCCAGAAAACAACGGATAGTCTTGTAGAAATCTTCCGAAAAGAGTTGAATAATGACAAATTGGAAGTGAAGGTTGAGAATCTGAAAGATGAGAATGTTGCATCTATGGCAGTTCTTTCAGAAGAATCCCGCCGTATGCAGGAAATGATGAAGATGTATGGTATGGCAGGTATGGATCCGGCGATGTTCGGAGGTCAGGCAACATTGATTTTGAATGCAAACCATCCGCTTGTGAAATTTGTGGTAGAGCATAAGAGAAGTAAGAGTGTGCCGATTATCTGTAAACAGTTGTATGATCTGGCAATGCTGGCACATAAACCATTGAATCCGGAGGAAATGACGGCATTTGTACAGAGAAGTAATGAAATTATGATGTTGCTGACAAAGTAAGAGACAGCGCAGCTAAAATTGCATAAAAGGGAAAGATGTTTTGGGATTACAGCTAGAAAAGTGATTTCAAAACATCTTTTTTTATTTATTGTGAAACACAATATGTTGTGTTATACTTGTAATCAGTATCGATATTATGTAGAAAAGGGAGATGATAGGATGAAAGTAGAGGAGTGGTTAGGTCAGGAGAATCAGTTAGGTGCGGATATATGGAATCATAAATATCGCTATAACGGAGAGAGCTTTGATCAGTGGCTGGATCGAATTTCCAGTGGGAATCAGGAGATTCGTCAGTTGATCGTGGAGAAGAAGTTTTTGTTTGGCGGCAGGATTTTATCTAACAGAGGATTGGAACACGAAGGCAGAAAGGTAAGTTTGTCTAATTGTTATGTGATTACGCCTCCGGGAGATGACATCGAGGATATTTTTGAGTGTGCAAAAAAACTGGCAAGGACCTATAGCTATGGGGGCGGATGTGGAGTTGATATTTCCAGACTCAGTCCTAGAGGAGCAAAAATCAATAATGCGGCAAAAGAGACAACAGGGGCTGTTTCTTTTATGGACCTTTATTCTCTGGTGACAGATTTGATCGGGCAAAATGGACGTCGTGGAGCGCTGATGATCTCGATAGACTGTTCCCATCCGGATGTGGAAGAATTTATCAATCTGAAAACAGATCTGGAGAAGGTTACGAAGGCAAATATCTCGATTCGTATCAGTAAAGAATTTATGGATGCAGTGAAGAAAAATGAGATGTTTCCACTTTATTATAAACGAGAGGCAACCGGTGAAGTGATTGAATCGGAGGTAAATGCGAAAGAACTGTTTCACAGAATTGCGGAAGTGAACTGGGATTATGCCGAGCCGGGGGCTTTGTTCTGGGACCGGATCAGCGAGTGGAACCTGCTTAGTAATACGGAAGAGTTTCAGTATGCCGGAGTCAATCCTTGTGCGGAAGAACCGCTGCCGGCAGGAGGAAGCTGTCTTTTGGGAAGTATCAACCTTGCAGAATTTGTGCAGAATCCGTTTACGGAGAATGCAAGTTTTGACATTGAAGGATTTAAACAGTGTGTAAAGGCATCTGTACGTGCGCTGAATGAAGTATTGGAAGAGGGACTTCCTCTGCATCCGCTGAAAGAGCAGCAGGATAGTGTCGCAGACTGGCGTCAGATTGGTCTTGGAATCATGGGACTGGCGGATATGATGATCAAACTGGGGATCACGTACGGAGAAAGAGAGTCGCTGGAACTTTGTGGGAAAATCGGTTTTGCAATGGCGGATACAGCAATTGCTGCATCGGCTATGCTGGCAAAGGAAATGGGAGCATATCCGAAGTGTCAGATTGAGAATGTTATAACATCGCCGTATTTTCTGGCAAATACAACGGACGCTACAGTAGAGCTTGTGAAAAAATACGGAATACGCAATTCTCAGCTGCTTACGATTGCACCAACAGGAACGTTGTCCACGATGCTGGGAATTTCCGGAGGAATTGAACCGATTTATGCAAATTATTATGAACGGAAAACAGAGTCTCTGCATGGAGTTGATGTTTATTACAAGGTGTATACAAAGATTGTAGAACAATATATGAAAGAGCATGGAATTACAGATGACAGTCAGCTGCCGGAATATTTTGTGACAGCTATGACATTGGATTATCATCAGAGAATCGATATGCAGTCTGCATGGCAGGAACATATTGACGCCTCCATCAGCTCAACCGTAAATGTGCCGAATCAGTTTACTGTTGAAGAAACAGAAAAATTATATATGTATGCGTATGATAAGGGACTGAAAGGGATCACGATTTTCCGGGATGGATGTAAGCGCGTAGGCATCTTAACGACAGAAGAAAAGGAAAAAAGTGTGACAGCCGGAGAAGGTCTGGGAAGAGGAGAAATTATTCTGGTTACAGATGATGTGGTTGGAAAGAAACGAAAGCTGATTACCGGCTGTGGAAGTCTGCACTGTATTGCCTTGTTCGATCCAAATACAGGGGCATTGCTGGAAGTATATTTAAGTAAAGGTTCGACTGGTGGATGCAATAACTTCATGATTGGTTTGTCACGTATGATTTCTATCAGTGCAAGAGCGGGAATTGATATTTATACGATCATCGATCAACTGAATTCCACAGGTTCTTGTCCATCTTATACCGTTCGAAGAGCAACAAAAGGGGACACCAGCAAGGGAGCCTGCTGTCCGATGGCAGTTGGAAATGCGCTGCTGGATATGTATAAGGAAGTGCAGCGGGAATTGCACCAGGAAGGCGCTGATAAGAAACAGGAAAAGAAAAAAGCTCCAAAACCAAAAGCAGTCACCGGTGTATCCGAGGATAAGATCCTCTGTCCGGAATGCGGAGAGCCGCTTGTATTTGAAGGCGGCTGCAATGTGTGCAAGAGCTGTGGCTGGAGCAAGTGTTATTGATGGATGAGCAGAGAATGTAAGCTGCTGTTTATTCTTCGATAATGTGTATTTCCAAATAATCAAAATCAATGGAATCTACAAAATTATCTTGATAGAAACGGGCTTTGTCGTGGCGTTTAAATTCTGCAATGGTAGAATCCAGCCAGATCGGCTTGCTTAGATCAAATTCATAGCAGATGGCATCCAATGCATGAAATATTTTATGTGTGCGGGTGTCATCTGTTTCATCACAAATAACTGTATCACGCAGCATTCTATTATCTTTGAAGAGTTTTCCCCATAAACGAAACATAATCCATTACCTCTTTTCCATGATTTAGAATGAGTATAGCATTCCGTCGGGCAGGTTGCAAGTGGTGCATAGAAATACAGTGGTGCATAGAAATACAAGGGGCAGGCAAAAGATACTGGATATTTGAAAAGGATAATGCTATAATGGCAGAGCATTGTCAGGTGACAAGACAATTAAGAGGAGGAACGAAGAGCGATGAAGAGTATTTTGGACAGAATCTTTGTAGATGGTCTGGGTGGGATGGCACAAGGATTGTTTGCCACACTGATCATAGGAACAATTATCCAACAGATTGGGAATCTTGTTGGTGGAAATACCGGAGAATTGATTTTTCTTGTGGGAAAGATGGCGGCAGCTATGACAGGTGCCGGAATTGGCGTCGGAGTTGCAAGAAAGTTTAATGCGGAGCATCTTGTTGTCGTATCGGCGGCAACGGCAGGAATGATCGGAGCATTTGCAACGCAGATTCTCTCAGGCACAATTATGGATGGAAATACAGTGCTGCTTTCCGGGCCGGGAGAACCGCTGGGAGCATTTTTGGCTGCATATCTGGCAATAGAGGTGGGGAGTCTGATCGCAGGAAAAACGAAACTGGACATTATTGTAACACCTCTGGTATGTATCGGAACCGGTTCTTTGATCGGTCTGCTTCTGGGGCCGCATATTTCCCGGTTTATGGGATGGCTGGGCGCAATGATCAATTGGGGAACAGAGCAGCAGCCGTTTTTGATGGGAATCATTGTGTCTGTGTTGATGGGAATGGTGCTTACGCTTCCGATCAGTTCGGCAGCGATCGGAATCATTCTGAATTTATCCGGTCTGGCAGCAGGTGCGGCTACGATCGGATGTTGCTGTAATATGGTAGGATTTGCAGTGGCAAGTTTTCGGGAAAATAAATTCGGCGGATTGTTGGCTCAGGGAATTGGAACGTCTATGCTGCAGGTACCGAATATTGTACGACATCCGCAGATCTGGCTGCCGGCAATTTTATCCAGTGCAATATTGGGTCCCGTAGGTACCATGGTCTTTCATATGACCAGCGATGCGACCGGATCCGGAATGGGAACGGCAGGACTGGTAGGACAGATTATGACGTGGCAGGTGATGACACAGACAGAACCGCCGGCAGTTGTGATGCTGAAAATATTGGTAATTCAGATTATTCTTCCGGCAGTGCTGACCTTATTGTTTGCAGAATTTATGAGAAAGAAAAAATGGATCAAGTATGGGGATATGAAATTAGATCTGTAAGATCAACGATCGAAATCTTTGAAAAATTTTCGGATGGATTTCTTAAAAAATAGTGAAATTTGTGACAGATAAAAGGTGCTGTGGTATAATGTATTATAATAAATATTTATAAGATATCAGTCAATATGACGTGAGATTACTTATAAGAAATCGGTTACAGAGAGGAGTTATACGATTGGGAGGAGAACGGCAAGTCGGAGATGCAATTCGGAATTATGAAGACGTCGACAGTTGGAAGACGGTCATTTTCCTGTACAATGCAGCATTGAAAGAAGTTGGTACCAAGCTGGAGATTTTGAATGATGAGTTTCAGCATGTGCATAAGTACAATCCGATTGAACACATTAAGACGCGGATTAAGTCACCGGAGAGCATTGTTAAAAAGTTAAAACGAAATGGATATGAGACATCGATCGAGAATATGGTAAAATATATCAACGATATTGCAGGTGTGCGGTTGATCTGTTCTTTTACTTCCGATATTTACCGCCTTGCGGAAATGATCGGGAACCAGAGCGATCTGAAAGTGCTGACTATCAAAGATTATATCAAGAATCCAAAAGAAAGTGGATATAAGAGCTATCATATGCTTGTGTCCGTTCCGATTTTTTTATCAGACAGTGTAGTTGATACGAAAGTCGAGATACAGATTCGGACAATTGCGATGGATTTCTGGGCAAGCCTGGAGCATAAGATTTATTATAAGTTCGAGGGAAATGCGCCGGAGTATATCAGTCGTGATTTGCGGGAATGTGCGCAGATGGTTTCGGAACTGGATGATAAGATGCTCTCGCTGAATGAGGCGATTCAGGAGTGTCTGCGGGAGAAGAATGCGCATACAGAGCAGAAAATGAAGATGGATGATGTTACGGAGAATTTAATCGGCAGCAAGAGAGAACAGAACACATTGACGATGTATAGTTGATTTTTATTGGGAAAATTAATACGAATGATGGGAAAAGTGTTTTCAGGGGTTGCGTGAAAACACTTTTTTCGATTATTATAGCAATAGACAGATTGTCAGTTAGAAAAGGAAAACGAGGGCGGCAAGATGGCAAGAGAAGTAAAAAATAAATTTATGGAAGTTGGCGTGGGGAGTATCTTATATCTTCTTGCACTTTTTGCGGTTCGGCATTGGGATGCGGCCGGAGGAGCAGAACTTTTTGTATATCTGCTTGCATATATCGCATTGACTGCCGGGATTTTTTTGCAGATGGTAAAAAACGTTCGGCATTTTCAATTTTTTGATGAAAATTTTTTGATGCTTTTGGCAACGATCGGAGCGATGGTGATTGGAAAATACGCAGAAGCGGTTGGAGCGATGCTGTTTTTTCAAATTGGAAAGCTGATTGAAACGGTTTCTATGAGCCAGACAAAAAAATCAATTGCAAAGTATATGGATATTCGCCCGGATACTGCCAATAAGAAAAGTGGTTCCGGTGAGGCAGTGGTAGAACCGTCGGAATTGAACATTGGAGATATCATTATTATCAGACCGGGAGAAAAAATCCCGGTAGATGCAATGGTAACAGCAGGAGTCAGTACAGTGGATATGAAAGCGCTGACCGGTGAGGCGGAGCCGGAAGAGGTGAAGATTGGAACAAAACTGTTTAGCGGCAGTATCAATCTGAGCGGACTTTTGGAAGCCAGAGTGATGAAAGTTTATGCAGAATCGACGGCTTCACGTATTGTGCGGCTTGTGGAAGATGCCAATCAGAAAAAATCAAAAAAAGAGAATTTCGCAGATCGGTTTACAAGATATTATACGCCGTTTGTGACCTTGCTGGGAATTTTGGTTATGATTCTTCCACCTATGATGATGCCGTCTCATGATACGGAAATCTGGATGTATCGAGGCTTGATCTTTCTTGTTGCAGCGTGTCCGCTGGGGCTGTTGATTTCTGTTCCGCTTGCATTTTTGGGCGGAATTGGCGCGGCATCCAAGCAGGGTGTGATGATTAAGGGCAGTAATTATCTGGAGGCATTGTCAGAGACAGAGACTTTTATTTTTGATAAAACAGGTACCTTGACAAAGGGAGTATTTCACGTAAAAGAAGTATGTCCAAGAGGGGGATCTGAGGAGGAACTTCTGGAAATCACGGCTTATGCAGAGGCCTATTCCAATCATCCGATTGCAATGTCTTTGAAAGAGGCGTATGGAAAAGAAATCGATACGATGAGAGTCCGGGAAGCAAAAGAACATCTCGGGTATGGTGTGGAGGCTTTGATTGATGGAAAAAAGGTATATATCGGCAATTCTAAGTTTATGAACAAACTGGGGCTGTATTATCATCCGGTTGCAGCTGTCGGAAGTGCAGTGCATGTGGCAGTGGAAGGGGAATACAAAGGATATATTCTGATTGCGGATGTGATGCGTAAGGATGCTAAAAAGACTGTACGGTGGCTGAATCGCCATCAACTGGAAGTGGTGATGCTGACAGGTGATAATGAGCGTGTGGCAGAGGATGTTGCAAAACAGCTGGGAATTGACAGTGTATATGCTAATCTTATGCCGGAAGATAAAGTAGAGCAGCTGGAAGAATTTATGGAAAGTCAGATGGAGCAGGAAAAACTGGCATTTATCGGAGATGGAATCAATGATGCTCCGGTTTTGGCAAGGGCGGATGTCGGAATTGCCATGGGCGGATTGGGTGCAGATGCGGCTTTGGAAGCGGCAGATATTATTTTGCTGGAGGATGAGCCGTCCAGGATCATCAATGCCATTCGGATTTCCAGAGGAACGGTGCGTGCCGTAAAGCAGAACCTTGTGTTTGCTATCGGGATGAAAGTATTGCTGCTGATTATGGCATTTTTCGGATATGTGACAATGCAGGATGCGATTGTTGCCGATATGGGAATTATGCTGATTAATATTCTGAATTCATTCTGGGTAATCAAGTATCCGGAATAGAAAGTGCGAGAAGAACGTGTAATGGGTGTAAAAAGGAAAAGACGAAGGAATTATAAGAAAAAGAGAAGACAATTAATGATGATCTGGGTGCTGATTATTTTAGCAGTTATTTTGCTGGGAGCTTCAGGATATGCGCTGTTTCAGGCATTTCAGAAACCTTCTGCGGAAGAATTGCTGGAGAAGGGATTTCAGCAGATGCAGGAAGAAGATTATGAAGGTGCAAAAGATTCTTTCCAAACAGTAATTGAAACGGAACAGACAGATGCGGAAGAAGATTCTTCCAAAACGGATTCTCAGGACACTGCTTATATTGCGGAGGCTTATCGGGGATTGGGTCTGGTATCTTTTGAGTTGGAACAGTATGAAGAGGTGCAGACGTATCTTCAGAAGGCAATTGAGCTGAATGGGGAGGCAACTCCGATCTTGTATAATTTATTGGGGATTTCTGCCATGAAACTGGAAGCGTATGACAGTGCACTGGAGGCTTTTGAAAGTGGAATAGAATTTCCGGAAACTGAGACGTATCAGGATGCAGAAGGAAATGAACAGACGGTAGATTATGCGGCAGTTCTTCAAGAGATGAAGTTCAACCGGATTGTCTGTCTGGAAAAACGATTGGATTGGGAGAAAGCAAAGGAAGCGATAGAAGCATATATTAACGAATATCCGGACGATGAGACTGCACAGAAGGAAGCAGAGTTTTTATCGACTCGTTGAGAAAAGAGGAAGTAGATGGAGCAAAGAAATATCAAAAATCGATATCAGATTACCGAATACTGCCATCAGTTTTTGCGGGAGCATATCAGGGAAAATGACAGATGTATAGATGCTACTGCCGGAAATGGCTGCGATACAGAGTTTTTATGTGGTCTGACAGGGGATGGCGGCAGAGTGTATGCCTTTGATATACAGGAGCAGGCGTTACAACGGACAAGGGAACGACTTCAAAGCGCGGGATATGAAGACCGCGCTGTTCTTATCCATGCGGGGCATGAAAAAATGATAGAATATATAAAAGAAGAGGTGCAGGCTGTTGTCTTTAATTTTGGATATCTTCCGGGTGGAGATCATACGATTGCTACATGTGCAGAAACCAGTCTTCAGGCAGTAGAGCAGGCGATGGAATTGCTGTGTCCCGGCGGTGTTATGAGTCTTTGTATTTACAGTGGAGGAGATACCGGATATGAGGAACGGGAGAGGTTGTTGGCATTCTTGAAGAATCTGGACGCAAGGAAATGGCTGGTAATTGCAACGGAATATTTGAATCGAAAAAACCATCCGCCGATGCCGGTGTTTGTGATCCGGATGGAATAAGGGAGAAGGGCAATGCACGTATATGATTTGAAAGAACAAGAAGAACGGGTAATTCTCGTGGGTGTACAGATGGATGACAGTGAACCCGCAGAGGCCTCTTTGGATGAATTGGGAGAGCTGGCAAAAACAGCCGGAGCGGTTGTGACCGGAAGGCTCATCCAGAATCGGGAACAGATTCATCCGGCTACTTATATTGGAAAAGGGAAGATATTGGAACTAAAGGAGTTGTTGTGGGAAACAGATGCTACGGGCATTATCTGTGACGATGAACTGACATCTGTGCAGATCGGCAATTTGGAAAAAGAACTGGATTGTAAGATTATGGACAGAACACTTCTTATATTGGATATTTTTGCAGCCAGAGCGGTATCCAGTGAAGGAAAGATCCAGGTGGAACTGGCACAATTAAAATATCGTGCCTCCAGACTGGTAGGACTGAGGAGTTCGCTTTCCCGCCTGGGAGGAGGAATCGGAACTCGTGGACCGGGAGAGAAGAAACTGGAGATGGATCGGCGATTGATTCGGGAGCGAATCAGTCGTTTGAAACGGGAATTAAGAGAAGTGGAACAGCATCGAGAACGAATCCGAACTCAGAGAAAGCAATCCCGGATGAAAGTGGCAGCGCTGGTAGGTTATACTTCGGCAGGAAAAAGCAGTATTGAAAATGCTTTGACAGGAGCAGGAATTCTGGAAGATGCGATGTTGTTTTCTACGCTGGATACCACAACCAGAGCATTGGAACTGGATGGAAAACAGCAGATATTGCTGACAGATACAGTAGGTTTTATCCGAAAACTGCCGCATCATCTGATAGAGGCATTTAAAAGTACGCTGGAAGAAGCAAAGTATGCGGATATTATTCTTCATGTAGTCGATGCGTCCAATCCGCAAATGGACACACAGATGTATGTTGTGTACGAGACATTGCGACAGTTAGGAGTAGAGGGAAAACCTGTCGTTACGTTGTTTAATAAACAGGATCAAGTGCCGGATGCAGGAAATCTTCGGGATTTTCAGGCTGACTATACGTTGCATACGTCGGCAAAGACCGGACAAGGTCTGGAAGAACTCAAAACAGTTTTGTTAGAAATTCTGCGAAAAGACCAGATCTATATCGAACGGCTGTATCCGTTTTCTGAGGCGGGAAAGATTCAAATGATTCGGCAGAGCGGACAACTGCTTTCTGAAGAGTATACGGCAGAAGGAATTGCTGTGACTGCGTATGTGCCTCAGGAGATTTACGGGAAATTATAAAAGAGGAATCGTGAACTAAGAAATAAAAAGGAGTTTTATCTGACATTACATCAGATAAAACCCCCGTCAAAGCCGATGATCTGCCCTGTCATGTAAGGATGATTCTCGGACAGATCAAAAACCAGTTCTGCTACTTCCTCAGGTGTACCGAATCTGCCGGCAGGAACTTCCTCCATCAGTTGTGTACGCTCTTCTTCAGAGAACTGGGCATTCATAACAGTATCAATGACGCCGCATGCAATGGCATTGACTTGAATGTTGCTGGGCGCAAGTTCTTTTGCAAGTGCCATGGTAAGTCCATTCAGTCCGGCTTTTGCGGCAGAGTAGGCAGCCTCACAGGAAGCGCCTGTACGTCCCCACATCGAGGAAATGTTGATGATTTTCCCCTGTTTTTGGGAAACCATATAAGGGATTGCTGCTCGACAGCAGTAAAAAGCGGACGATAGATTGGTATTTAATAGGGAGGACCAGTCTGTGTCAGACATGTCCGTCAAAAGTCCGACATAGGAAATACCGGCATTATTTACAAGTACGTCTAATCCTTCGGTGTAAGAAGAAATCGTCCGGAACATCCTGCAGACTTCTTCTGCCTGTCCGACATCTCCGGCAACTGCGGTGCAGAGATATCCGTCAGCATTTAATTCTTCACTTAACTGAGAAAGCTCACGTACGGAATGTCTGCAATTGATAAATACATGATAACCAGCCTGGGCAAAACGTTTTGCACAGGCTTTTCCAATGCCCCGAGAGGCTCCGGTGACTAATACACATTTCTTTTTCATTGAATAAAACTCCACCTTTTTCAGTTCTTTTTTTCAGCACTTTTTCAATTCTAAAAGTATATCCATTATAACTGATTTCGATAAAATTGTATATGGATTTTCATTGTGATTCCCTTGGTTGTGTGGTATGCTTTTAATAGATTGGATGGAGGATCGGAATCGCAAAGGAGGGAAACCATGATCAATGAAGCCATTGAGTTTGCAACGAAGGCACACGAAGGGCAGTTCCGAAAGGGGACAAAACGGCCGTATATTGTACATCCGGTAGAGGTGGCGGATATCGTAACATCGATGACGCAGGATGAGGAAATTATTTGTGCAGCTGTTCTGCATGATACAATCGAGGATTGTGAAGGAGTCACGGCGCAGGTTTTGAAGGAGAGATTTGGTCAGCGGGTGGCCTCTCTTGTACAGTATGAAAGTGAAGACAAAACGAAGACATGGGAAGAACGGAAAAGCGCAACAATCCATCATTTAAGGGAAGTGCCACGCGAAGCACAGATGATTGCACTTGCGGACAAGTTGTCTAATATGCGTGATATAGACCGGGATTATCCGAAGTTTGGAGAGTCATTCTGGCTGCGGTTCCGGATGCAGAGCAAAGCGGCGATGGGATGGTATTATAAAAGTATTCGGGATGTTCTGAAGGAGAACTTTCAAGATATTCGTGCTTATCAGGAATATTGTCAGCTTGTGCAGAAGCATTTTGGAGAGGAACCGGCTTCTATGGCATGGAAAGCAGAGATAAAAAGGAGCTTATAAGATGGGAAAAACAAAGGTAATATGTTTTGCAAATAATAAAGGGGGCAGCGGAAAGTCTACAACCTGTTCCAATGTGGGATATGGACTGACAATGCTTGGAAAAAAGGTTCTCCTGATTGATGGAGATATGCAGTTGAATCTTTCATTGTCTCTGTTTGATGAAGACCGCGTACTGGCATTGGCTCAGAGTGACCGGAATCTATACGAAGGTATCCGCAGGCAGGAGGATCTGACAGGATATATTATTCATTCCGAATATGAAAATCTGGATTTGATTCCCTCATCAACCTTGATGAGTTCTATTGAATATGAGTTGTTTACAAAATGGCAGAGAGAATATATTTTAAAAAAATGTCTCTCGAATATCATAGAGTCCGGAGCGTATGACTATATTCTTATTGATGCACCGCCTACACTTGGAGGCTGGGTGATGAATATCCTTTGTGCTTCCGATGAGATTATTATACCGGTAGAATCCTCACCCTGGGGGCTGTTTGGATTGGGAAATATGTTTGAGTTTCTGGAGCAGGTCAAACAGATCGCACCGGAACTTCAGATCGGCGGTGTAGTGATCACAAAGGTAGATACAAGAAAAAGTTACTTCAAACAGACAATTGATATGCTGCGGGAACTGGAGGGTATCCATGTATTTGATACATATATACGCGTAGACAGTGGAATCGAATGGTCTCAGGACAATCATGCACCGATCATGGCATACAAACGAAGCAGCCGAAGTGCGAAGGAATATCTGGCTCTCACAGAGGAGATTGCGACACTTTAATAAGACAAAAGAAAGAAATAAAGAAACATGGACACAGAATTATTACGAGCTCTATCTGTGATTACGGAAGAGGAGCAGCGGATTCTTGATGGAAATGGTGAGATTGAAACTCGAAGATATACAAAAAGAAAAGATCTGGTTGTAGATGCGGAACAGCTGATACAGAGAGGAAAACTGATTCAAGTGCGTCCGCATACCCGTTTTGTACATTTTCCAAAGCACAGACATAATTATATTGAAGTTATCTATATGTGCCAGGGCACAACTACGCATATTATAGATGGACATAAGGTGCTGTTGGAAGAAGGAGACCTGCTCTTTCTGAATCCGCATGCAGAACAGGAGATATTTCCGGCGAAAGCAACAGATATTGCGGTGAATTTCATTATTCTTCCTGAATTTTTTGATACCGCATTTTCTATGATGGGGGAAGAGGAGAATGCTCTGCGGGATTTTTTGATTGGAACGTTAAGTGGAAATAACGGGCTGAGTTCTTACCTGTATTTTCATGTGTCGGATATTCTTCCGGTGCAGAATCTCATAGAAAATATGGTATGGACTATTTTTTATAATATGGGAAATAAACGCAGTTGTAATCAGATTACAATGGGATTGCTTTTTCTTCAGTTGTTGAATTATATGGATAAAATGGAAATCGGAAGCGGGAAGTTTCAGACGGAATTGACAGGTGCTGTATTGGGGTACATTGAGGAACATTATCGGAATGGGAGTCTGTCTGAACTGGCGGAATTGCTGAAGTATGATGTATATTGGCTGAGCCGGGAAATTAAAAAATATACCGGTAAGACATATAAAGAGCTTTTGCAGGAAAAGCGTATGAATCAGGCGAGATATTTGTTGGCTCATACAAAGTTATCGGTCAATCAGATCATTGCGCTGGTAGGGTATGAGAACAATAGTTATTTTTATCGCAAGTTTAGAGAAAAATACGGAGAAACGCCGAAGGATTATCGGGAAAGAGAAAAGAGAATATAGAGTGCAAATAAGGACACTGTTTTTTATAAATAGCGTCCTTTTTTTTACATTCTAATGCCAATTATAATGGAACTAAGATTTGAATGAGTGAGAAAAGGAGACAGCAGTATGAAGAGGTATTATTTAGCTGTAGATATTGGTGCATCAAGTGGACGACATATTTTGGCATCTGTGGAAGAGGGGAGGATACAGTTGGAGGAAGTGTATCGTTTTCCAAATGCCATGAGTCGTGTAAACGAAACATTGTGCTGGGATGTGGAACAATTATTTGCAGAGATAAAAACAGGTTTGAAAAAATGCAAAGAACTGGAGAAAATACCGGTATCGATGGGGATTGATACATGGGCAGTGGACTATGTCCTGTTGGACAGAGAGAACCGAATCTTGGGAGAATCAGTCGGTTATCGTGACAGCCGTACAGTTGGAATGGATGAAAAAGTATATGAAAAGATACCGTTGAAAGAATTGTATAGAAGAACCGGGATTCAGAAACAGATTTTTAATACCATTTATCAGTTGATGGCAGTAAAAGAAAGACATCCGGAGTATATGGAACAGGCAGAGGCAATGTTGATGATTCCGGATTATTTTCATTTTCGGCTGACCGGAGTAAAAAAACAAGAGTATACCAATGCAACAAGTACGCAGCTTGTAAGTCCAAAGACAAATGACTGGGACTACGAACTGATTGAGAGACTGGGATATAAAAAGGAATTGTTTCAGCCGATTTTTATGCCGGGAACAGTGGTTGGGCATTTTACGGAGGAAATTCGTCAGGAAGTAGGGTTTGACTGCGAAGTTGTTCTTCCGGCTACTCATGATACAGGATCTGCGGTAATGGCAGTTCCGACCAATGATGACAATGCTATTTATATCAGTTCGGGAACCTGGTCTTTGATGGGGATTGAGCGAAAACGGGCAGATTGTTCAGAAACAGCTCAGAAGGCAAACTTTACCAATGAAGGTGGATATGATTATCGGTTCCGTTTTTTGAAAAATATTATGGGACTCTGGATGATACAGTCAGTAAAGAAAGAATTTAAGGAAGAGCTGTCTTTTGCAGAAATTTGCGAAAGAGCATCACGAGAACAAATTCCGTCAATTGTGGATTGTAATGATGAACGTTTTTTTGCTCCGAGAAATATGATTTTGGAGGTGCAGAATTTTTGCATAGAAACAAAGCAGCAAGTGCCTGAGACGGTAGGCGAGATTGCGGCAGTAGTTTATAACAGCCTTGCAAAATGCTATGGAGATACGGTTAAGGAAATCGAAGAGATTACCGGAAATACATACACTACGATCTATGTGGTAGGCGGAGGTGCAAATGCAGGGTATCTGAATGAGCTGACTGCGAAATATACCGGAAAAAAGGTGTATGCAGGGCCGACAGAAGCAACTGCAGTAGGAAATATTGCGGTACAGTTACTGCATGATCAGGTATTTTCGAATTTGGCGGAAATGAGAAAATGTATTGGTAATTCGTTTGATATTAAGCAGTATAAACCTAAGAAAAATAGATAGCATGAAATGAAAAAAGGATGCATTATTAGAAAAAATATATTATCAAAACAATGTACAATTAAAAAATGTATATAGGAGGAAATGAAAATGACAAGATATGAATCAGCAAAAGAAATATATGCAAAGTTAGGAGTAGATACAGACGCTGCAATTGAAACGTGTATGCAGGTTCCGGTGTCTCTTCACTGCTGGCAGGGGGATGATGTGATAGGATTTGATCATGATGGTCCGCTTACCGGAGGAATTCAGACTACAGGAAATTATCCGGGAAAAGCAAGAACGCCGGATGAACTTCTTCAGGATATGGATAAGGCAATGAGCCTGATGCCGGGAACGAAAAAAATTAATGTACATGCATGCTATGCAATTTTTGAGGATGGAGAGTTTGTTGATCGTGATAAGCTGGAACCAAAACATTTCCGGAAATGGGTGGATTTTGCAAAGGAAAGAGGAATGGGACTGGATTTTAATCCTACATTTTTCTCCCATCCAAGAGTGAAAGATGGGCTGACATTGTCGAGTCCGGATGAGGAAACAAGAAGATTTTGGATAGAGCATGGGAAAGCCTGCGTGCGGATCTCCAATTATTTTGCAGAGCAGACCGGAATCCCATGTGTCATGAATATCTGGACCGGGGATGGATATAAGGATGTGCCGGCTGACCGAATGGGACCAAGAGTTCGTTATAAAGAAGCGATTGACGAGATCCTTTCTGAGCCTTATGATCCGAAGATGGTAAAACCATGTGTGGAGTCGAAGGTGTTTGGAATTGGTGTGGAGGCATATACAGTGGGATCGGCAGAGTTTTCCCTGAGTTATGCTGCTGCTAATATTGAGAAATGCCTGCCTTTGATGGATAATGGACATTATCATCCGACGGAAGTTGTATCTGATAAGATCCCGGCGCTGTTGACGTTCTTCCCGGAAATTGCACTCCATGTGACTCGCCCTATTCGTTGGGATTCTGATCACGTGGTTCTCTTTGATGATGAGACAAAAGAGATTGCAAAGGAGATTGTACGGTGTGAAAATGGTCTGAAACGTACCTACATCGCGCTGGATTATTTTGATGCCTCCATCAATCGGATTTCAGCATGGGTAACCGGATTCAGAAGTTTTCAGAAAGCACTTTTAAATGCACTCTGTACACCAAACGAAATGCTCCGAGAACTGCAGGATACCAATCAGATGACGAAAAAAATGGTATTGCAGGAACAGTGTAAGACACTTCCACTTGGGGATGTCTGGGAAGAATATTGTCGAAGAAGTGGAGTTTCGGCAGAAAACTGGTATGGCGAGGTGGAAAAATATGAGGCAGACGTTCTTTCAAAACGAATGTAACGGAAAACTGTAGTGCAGTTTTGAAACGCTTGACAGATAGTTGATTACAGTATCTAATATTATTATATATTTTCGCAAGATTCAGGAAGGAGAGAGCGTTTATGATGGAGAACTATGCACCAATGGATATGGACAAGAGCGGAAGATGGATACGGTTTTTGTGCATGATAAAGGGGATTGCGGTGAGAGATCTTTGTAAAATACTGGGAATTAGTTGTCCACAGTCTGTTTATGCGTGGTTTAATGGCAGAACGATGCCTTCGCTGGATAACTTGTATGGACTGAGCCGGATTCTGGAGAGCCCGATTGATGACCTTGTCCTGAGTACAGAGAGTCCGATTCCACGTGGATTTCTGGTAAGGAGAAGACCGGAGGAGGTACGAATGGTGTACTATTTCTATTTGTTTTTTAGCAAATATTAAGAGAAAAAGTAAAGAAAATTGTCTGCTTTTCTTTGTTTTTTGTGATAATCTGCTATAATAAAGCTATATCAGACAAGAGAGGAGAGGAAGATGGACAAACAGAAAAAAGAACCCTTACATAAAAGTTTCGGATATGCGTTTGAAGGCATTTTCGCTGTGATTAGGAAAGAACGTAATATGAAGATTCATTGTTGCGCTATGATTCTGGTCGTCATGGCAGGGACTATAGTGGGACTCCCAGCGTGGAAGTGGTGCGTCTGTTTTTGTCTGTTTGGTCTGGTGATGGCATTGGAACTGGTGAATACAGCGGTGGAAGCAGTTGTAGATCTGGTTACTGAGGAGCGGAAACCATTGGCAAAACTGGCAAAGGATGCAGCTGCCGGAGCGGTATTAATTGCGGCAATGATGTCAGTTGCAGCGGGGCTGATCATGTTCGTTCCGGAAGGAATTCAGTTTTTGCAGCAGCTTAGCTAGAAGAAAGGAGCAGTTATCATGGATGGATTTGGAGAAAATGTAAAGAAGATTTTGTTGGCAGGAATCGGTGCAGTTGCAGCGACAACAGAAAAATCAAAAGAAATATTGGATGAGATGGTTAAGAAGGGAGAACTGACTGTTGAGCAAGGCAAGGTTCTGAATGAGGAACTGAAGCATAATATTAAAAAGACAGTGAAGGAACGGGTAAATGTATCCGTAAAAGTATCAGATCCGGAGGAACTGGATGAACTTTTGGATAAGATGACACCGGAGCAGATTGCTCTTTTGAAAGAACGGATTCAGAAGCTGGACGAGAATGTTGAGGACGAAGCTGATATAGAGGAAACTATGGTGCAGCCGGAAGCAGAGGATAAAGCTGAGACAGAGGAAGAGAATGCAGATGAATAAACAGGAGTCTCCGGAGTACAAGGGCAGACTCCGGGAGATGACGGCAGTCCTTCGAAAACATGGGATTACGAGAGGGGTTACCCCGGAGAAATTGAGATTGATTCTTGAAGATTTAGGTCCCACTTATATTAAATTGGGACAGATCATGTCAATGCATTCGGATATACTTCCGAAACGGTATTGCGAAGAACTGATGCGGCTGCGTTCTGAAGTAGCACCTATGCCTTTTTCAGAGGTTGCAGAAGTACTTCAGGAGTCTTATGGTATGGAGTGGAGTGAGATTTTCCAAAGTATTGAGGAGAATCCACTTGGCTCCGCCTCTATTGCACAGGTGCATAGGGCGGTATTAAAAGACGGCAGCCATGTTGTAATGAAAGTGCAGAGAAAAGGAATCTATGAAACGATGGCGCGTGACATTGCATTGTTGAAAAAGGCTGTCAGATTGCTGCCACCGGTTAGTTTAAAAGGACTGGTAGATCTGGAAATGGTTCTGGATGAGCTTTGGAGTGTGACGAGAGAAGAAATGAATTTTCTTACAGAGGCTGCCAACATGGAAGAGTTTCATCGAAGGAATCAGGATGTTAAGTTTATCGGTGTGCCGGTGTTGTATCAGGAGTACACAACACCGCATGTTCTCGTTATGGAATATATCGACGGTTTCATTGTTGATGATAAGGAAGCTCTGCAGAATGCCGGTTATGATTTAAAGGAAATCGGAAGTAAACTGGTAGACAACTATATCAAACAAGTTATTGAAGACGGCTTTTTTCATGCAGATCCACATCCGGGTAATTTGAGAGTGCGGGATGGAAAGATTATCTGGATTGATATGGGGATGATGGGCAGGCTTACAGAGCGTGACAGGGAGTTGCTGGAACTTGCGGTTCGTGGTGTTGCGGTGAATGATGTCGGGATGATTCAAGAGGCTGTAATGGCGTTGGGAGAGTTCAAGGAGAAACCGGATCCAAGTACGTTGTATGAAGATATCAGCAGTCTGTTTGGAAAATATGGAACAGCAGAGATGGGGGAAATTGACATCGCAGAAGTTATGATGGATTTAATGGATGTGATGAAGGAAAACAAGATTGTTATGCCTCATGGTCTGACGATGCTTGCCAGAGGACTGACACATATGGAGGGAGTTCTGGCAGACATTTCACCGGAGATTAATATGGTAGAGATTGCAGGTGCACGCATTAAGGGAAACATGCTGCATTCGATTGATTGGAAAAAGGAAATGAAACAAAGCGGAAAGAGTATGTATCGTTCCTTATACAAATCGATTGAACTGCCGTCGTTGCTTTCGGATGTTATGCATGGATATTTGAAAGGGCAGACCAGAGTGAATCTGGATCTTCATGTATCAGGAGATCTGGAACAATTGCTGCGTCGGCTGATTCGAAATATTGTGATGGGACTTTGGGTAATGGCACTTCTGATCAGTTCCAGTATTATCTGTACTACCAATATGCAGCCAAAGATATGGGGAATCCCTGCAATTGGAGCATTTGGTTATTTGATTGCGTTTTGTATTGTAATGTATGTATTCCTGAAACATATTTTTTCAAAAAAATAAAATAAAACCAGGAAATAGAACTAAGAGACAGAATGATTGGATAAAGAGGAATGACAGAAAAAACGAGAGAGTTTGAAAAGATAGCATATATTCGAAATGGTTTTACAACGAAATTTGGGATTCCAAGACAGAGTGGACTTGCAGAGATTTCTTCTGAGATTATATTTTATCCGGAATATCGAGTGGCGGAGGCGTTTCGTGGTTTAGAAGAGTATTCACATCTCTGGCTTTTGTGGGAGTTTTCAGAAACGGTACGTGAGAATTGGTCTCCGACAGTACGTCCGCCTCGACTGGGAGGAAATCAGCGGATGGGAGTTTTTGCTACCCGGTCCCCATTTCGACCAAACCCGATCGGTCTTTCGGTTGTTAAACTGATAAAGATTGATTGGGAGAGCGAAGAGGGGCCGGTACTTCTTGTAAGCGGAGCGGATTTGATGAATGGAACTCCGATTTTTGATGTAAAACCATATCTTCCTTATGTAGACAGTCATCCGGATGCCAGAACAGGATTTGCCGGACGGGTTATGGATTATGAACTGCAGGTGGTTTTCCCGGAAGTCTATAAAAAGAAAGTGCCTTCTTGTGAGGTAGAGAATCTGATACAATTGTTAAGACAGGATCCGAGACCGGCATATCAAAAGGATCCGGAGCGGATCTATGGCATGGAGTATGCCGGGATGGAAGTAAAGTTCTGTGTAGTGGATCAAGTAGTAACAGTTTGTGGAATTACATATGTAAAGAATACATGAGTCTGTAACGGAAATTGTTGGATGGAGTGGAAATACCGGAAAACAATCAAAAGTTAAGGCTCATGTATTTTCTTGCAGAGAAGAACTGTTTGTGCTATGATGTGTATAACAATCTGACATAACAAAAGATGAAGGGGTTGAGTATGTGCTGATAGAGATTGATTTTAATAGTAGTGAAGCGATTTATATCCAACTGCGCAATCAGATTATTATGGGGATTGCGACATCAACGATACGTGAAGGGGATTCTCTTCCTTCGGTACGTCAGCTTGCTGAAACGATTGGTGTGAATATGCATACGGTGAATAAGGCGTATAATGTATTGAAACAGGAAGGTTTTATCAGCCTGGATAAACGCCGGGGCGCTGTTATTGCACTGGATATCAATAAGATTAAAGCATTGGAGGAAATGCGTGAAAATCTCCAGATTGTACTTGCAAAAGCATGTTGTAAGAATATAACAAGGGAAGAAGTACATGAATTGGTAGATTCTATTTTTGATGAATATTTCGTGATTTAATATATAGCATGGGAGGAATTTATGCAGAATCAATATACAAAACAGGCGCTAAGCGCAATCCGTTTTGCGGCATCGGAGGCAAAGAGATTGAAACATCCGTATATCGGAACGGAGCACTTGCTGTTGGGACTTCGCAAAGAGTATACCGGGGTTGCAGGTCAAGTGCTGGCACAGCATGGTGTGGATGAAGAGAAGATTCTGAAACTTATGGATAAACTGGTTGTGCCGTCAGAAGGTGAAAGCCGGAAAAAGCAGCCGGAGGAGTCTCCGCGTCTTCGTTGCATTTTGGAAGATGGAATTGCAGAAGCAGGGCATTTTCATATGAGGCAAGTAGGAACCGAGCATTTATTAATGGCGATGATTCGTGATGTGGATTGTGTAGCAGCCCGTATTTTGATTACAATGAATATCAATTTGCAGAAGCTGTTCCAGGATATTTTAGCGGCAGCAGGAATGGATCCGAAAGCGTATCAGGAGGAAGTATCTGAAGAAGGTCATGGAACCGGAAGTGCTTTGGAGAAGTATTGTAAAGATTTAACAGCAGAAGCGGAAGAGGGGCATCTGGATCCTGTGGTGGGCCGGGAAGAAGAAATTTTTCGGCTGATGCAGGTTTTGAGCCGAAGAACAAAGAACAATCCTTGTCTGGTTGGAGAACCGGGGGTTGGAAAGACTGCTATTTTGGAAGGCTTGGCAGAACGGATCGCACTCGGAGCAGTGCCGGAGAGTATGAAAAGAAAACGAATCTATACGCTGGATCTGGCAGGTTTAATTGCAGGTTCTAAATATCGTGGTGAATTTGAAGATCGGATGAAACGATTGATCTCAGAAGTCGAATCGAATCCGAATGTATTGTTATTTATGGATGAACTTCATACGATGATCGGAGCCGGCGGAGCAGAAGGCGCTATGGATGCATCTGGTATTTTGAAACCGGCATTGTCAAGGGGAAAGCTGCAGTTGATCGGTGCGACAACGATATCTGAGTATCGGAAATACATTGAAAAGGATGCTGCACTGGAGCGGCGGTTCCAGCCGATTATGGTAGAAGAACCGGGGAAAGAACAGTGTCTGGAGATTTTACAGGGATTAAAGGAGAAATATCAACAGCATCATAAGGTTGAAATTTCAGAAAGCGCACTGAGGGCAGCAGTAGAATTGTCGGAGCAGTATATTACTGACCGTAATCTGCCGGATAAGGCGATTGATGTGATGGATGAGGCGTGTTCCAAAGTCAGTCTCAAAGGATATAAAGTGCCGGAGAATCTTTTGAAGATGGAAGAGGATTTAAAGAACTGCATTCAGCAAAAGACGCAGTGCATCAAGGCAGGCGCCTTTGAGGAAGCAGCTCAGATCCAAAAGGAACAGGAAGCAGTGCAGAAAAAATTGGTTTCTCTTCGGAAACGATTAAAAAAGAAAAATCAGTCTGAACATCCGTTGGTAGAGGAGTCGGATATTGCAGAGGTGGTCTCTGCATGGACGAAAATCCCAATCAGCAAATTAGAAGAGACGGATGCAGAGCGTTTGAATAAGCTGGAAAAAGAATTGCATAAGCGTGTGATCGGACAGGAAGAGGCAGTCAGTGCAGTGGCGAGAGCTGTCAAGCGAGGCAGAGTCGGATTAAAAGATCCGAAACGTCCGATTGGTTCTTTTCTGTTTCTCGGACCTACAGGCGTAGGAAAGACGGAATTATCGAAAGCACTTGCAGAAACGTTATTTGGCAAGGAAGATGCGATGATCCGGGTTGATATGTCAGAATATATGGAAAAGCATTCTGTGGCAAAAATGATTGGTTCCCCTCCGGGATATGTTGGACATGAGGAAGGGGGTCAATTAAGTGATCAGGTACGGACGCATCCGTATTCTGTGATTTTATTTGATGAGATAGAGAAGGCTCATCCGGATGTATTTAACATTTTGCTGCAGGTATTGGATGATGGACATATTACAGATTCTCAAGGACGTAAGGTAGATTTCAGCAATACGGTTATTATAATGACCTCCAATGCCGGTGCCAAGGCGATTATGGAGCCAAAGAAACTTGGATTTGCGGCAAAAGAGGATGCAAAAGGCGATTATGAACGGATGAAACAGAATGTCATGGAAGAAGTGAAGTTGATTTTCCGTCCGGAATTTCTTAATCGAATTGATGAAATTATTGTATTCCATCCACTGGAGCATAGTCATATGAAACAGATTGTAACGCTGCAGTGTAAGGAGTTTACAAATCGTTTGAAAGAACAATTGCAGATTAGTTTGAGCATCCGTGATTCTGTGAAAAATCTGATTATTGAAAAAGGAACTGATGTAAAATACGGAGCCAGACCGCTGCGCCGCGCTTTACAGACAGAGTTAGAAGATAAACTGGCAGAGGCAATTTTGAGCGGAGAAGTAAAATCCGGAATGCAGGTAGAGGCAGGGGTTTCCAAAAAGGAAATTAAATTTTATCCAAAAGAGATAAAAAAGTAGAAAAACAGATGGAATTATTATATACTGAATACATGGATAAAAAGAGCAGTTTGATAAAAAGTGACTGCACAATATTCTAAAATACGCAGGAGGAGTAAAAAGAAAATGGCAACAGTTAAAGAATTATTACGCGCAGAAAATGATGGTACACTCAGCTTTGGAGACTATACCCTGGCATCTAAGACAAAGTTGGATAACTACGAGTTTGAAGGCGATATTTATAAAGTGAAAACATTTGCGGAGATCACAAAGTTAGAAAAGAATGGTTTGTTTGTATATGAGTCTGTTCCGGGAAGCACTGTGGAGAATTTTAAAGCAACGGACAGTGAAGTGACGTTTAAGGTATCAGCTCCGGAAGATGTTCAGTTTACATTGGAATTGGAGCCGGAAAGTGAATACGAAGTATTTCTCGGAGGCGAATCAGCAGGAAAGATGACAACTAATTTAAGTGGAAAGCTGAGTGTGAGCGTAGAACTTGCCGGAGATGAAAGTGCAGATGTGAAAGTTGTAAAGTGTTAGTACGAATCATAGATTTTTTTGATATCGATATGATTTAGAAGAACGGTGATACGGGAACAGGCAGAAACTGTTCCCGTTTTTAAGTTGCCAAGTATGCGATAAAACAGTCCGGTGGATTATTTTGAGCGCAAGTGGAATAGATAGGATATATAGTAGAAAGGGAAAATTGAATTGGCAAAAGGGAAAAAGACAGTTTATTTCTGTCAAAATTGTGGACATGAGGAAACGAAGTGGCTGGGGCAGTGTCCGGCATGTAAAGAGTGGAATACATTTGTAGAAGAAAAGGTTTTGGTTTCTTCTGTTTCAGCTCAGACTGGGGCTAAGACAGCACGAGATATAAACGTTGTATCATTATCTGAAGTCAGTGTAGATGATCATACTCGGATTGAAACCGGGATGCAAGAGCTTGATCGAGTACTGGGTGGTGGAATTGTACCAGGCTCTCTAGTATTGGTAGGAGGAGATCCGGGAATTGGAAAATCGACTCTTCTTCTGCAGGTCTGTCAAAAACTTGCACAGGAACGCTCAGTTTTATATATTTCTGGAGAGGAGTCCCTTTCACAGATCAAATTAAGAGCGAATCGAATGGGAGAATTTCAGGAAAATTTAAAGCTATTGTGTGAAACCAATCTGGATACAATTCGAAATGTAATTGAAAATAGAAAACCGGAATTAGTAATCATTGATTCAATCCAGACGATGTACAGTGAGGACGTATCTTCAGCGCCCGGAAGTGTATCTCAAGTAAGGGAGTCTACACATGTTTTTATGCAGCTTGCAAAAGGTCTTGGAATTACGATTTTTATTGTGGGACATGTGACAAAAGAAGGAACAGTGGCAGGACCGAGAGTGCTGGAACACATGGTAGATACGGTATTGTATTTTGAAGGGGACCGACATGCATCTTATCGGATTTTACGAGGGGTCAAAAATCGTTTTGGTTCGACCAATGAAATCGGAGTCTTTGAGATGAGGCAGAATGGACTTGTAGAAGTAGAGAACCCATCGGAATATATGTTGAGCGGAAAGCCGGAAAACGCATCTGGTTCTGTAGTTGCCTGCTCGATGGAAGGAACCCGGCCGTTGCTAATAGAGATTCAAGCGTTGGTATGCGAAAGTAATTTTGGAATGCCACGACGCACAGCGGCGGGAACGGACTATAATCGTGTCAATTTGTTGATGGCTGTATTGGAAAAACGAATCGGTCTGCATATGTCAAATTGTGATGCGTATGTCAATATTGCAGGTGGAATCAAGATGAATGAACCTGCGATTGATCTGGGGATTGTAATGGCGCTGATTTCCAGTTATAAAAATCGTCCGGTGGATGAGAAGATGATTGTGTTTGGAGAAGTGGGATTGAGTGGAGAAGTACGAGCAGTCAGTATGCCGGAGCAGAGAGTGGCAGAGGCAAAGAAATTAGGATTTGAAATTTGTGTTGTGCCGGAAGTATCGTTGGATATGGTGAAAAATATCAAAGGGATAAAGATCGTTGGAGTTAAGACGGTAAATGATGCAATGAACTTAATTTAACTAACGGTATAAAAAGATTGAATTACTTAAAACTTGATAAAACCAGAATTACTTAAATTTTAATAAAATATATGAAATTAGTAGGGAATATAGTTGACGAATCATAGTGGAGAGCTTACTATAAAGATAATCAGGCAATATAATTGCAATATATCAGAAATGGAAAACATTTCTGAAATACAAATGTTTGGAGGAGAGAAACATGGGTCGTTTAGACGGAAAAGTAGTGATTGTTACAGGAGGTAATTCAGGAGTTGGAGCAGCAACAGCAGAGCTGTTTGCAAAGGAAGGCGCAAAAGTTGTAATCAGTGCCCGCAGACAGGCACAGTTGGAAGAGGTCGCTGCTAAAATCCGCGAGGCAGGCGGAGAGGTTCTTCCGGTTGTAACAGACATTTCCAAAAGAGAAGATGCAGATAATTTGGTTGCTAAAACAATCGAAGCCTATGGAAAAGTGGATGTATTGATCAACAATGCCGGTGTTTTGGAAGAAGGATTGAAACCAATCGATCGTGTAGAAGATGCAGATTTAGAGAAGATTATTGATATCAATGAAAAAGGAACAATGTACTGCATGCGTGCCGCAAGTGCAGAGATGGCAAAAGTTGGAACAGGTTCTATTGTAAATGTGGCATCTATCGCAGGTGTGATGGGATGTGGCGGCGCAGCTTATGTTGCATCTAAGGCAGCCATTATTGGAGTAACACGTCACACAGCACTTCGTTTTGCAGGAACAGGAATCCGCTGTAATGCAATTTGCCCTGGAACAATCGTTACACCGATGGTAGCCGGAGCAAATCAGTCTAACCTGGATGCAGATATGTTTGGTCAGATGGCAAAACATGCAGATTTAAGAGTTCAGCCATGTATGCCGATCGATGTTGCTAACATTTTGTTATTCCTTGCAAGTGATGAATCACGTGCGATTACAGGACAGGCAATCTGCACAGATTTTGGAAGTACATTGTAATAATTATGACAAGAGTATCATCTGGTGCATAGGATAAAGAAAAAGGATTTTTTAATATGAAATATGAAACATATGAGAGAATCATTGGCGTGATTCAGTCGATCTCGTCAGCAGAGTCCTGTTGCAATCAAATGGTTTCAGTGATGACAGAAAACGGAGAAGTAAACTTCCACGTTTCTATGAAAACAATTATAGTGGATCAGGTGCGCTTGAGAAGGGGAATGCGTGTGGCGGTTTATTATGACACGACTCTTCCGGCTCCTGCAATTTATCCTCCGCAGTATCATGCAGAATTGATTACAGTTTTGCGCCAGAGTCAGGATGTGATGCTGTCCTATTTTGATGACAGCTTACTGGCAGAAGATGGATCCTTACAGTTGAACGTTGGTCCATCAACCAGAATGTTTACTATAAATGGACAGAGATTCACTTGTAATCCGGGCGGAAATGATCTGCTGGTGTATTATTCTGCGATGACCAGAAGTAATCCGCCGCAGACAACACCACAGAGAATTATTGTATTGTGTGCGAAATAAGAGAAAATGAAAAAACGGTTGCAGCCCCAAATGAGATAATTGGGAGCTGTAGCCGTTTTTTGCTACCAGATATGTAGCAATAGAAGAAAATTATTTTATTGGTTACGGTGGGAATAGTTCTTGCATCCCCTGGTGAAACCAGGAAGGTAACTTACCCTTATGAGATGTTATCGTTGTGGTTTACGAAAAAGGATTGGAAACAAATTGAAGAGAGGGAATTCTGGTTAAGTTTTTCCCAGTATCCAGTAAAAACGATTTTAAGATTGGAGTGAAAATGTGTAAAAGGACCCCGGAACCATATTGCTGCTGTTGATACGGAAGCATAAAAAACTTAATACATTCGTGGCATTGTAGGGAAGTATAACAGGTATCAGTCGAAAGATTGGTATCTGTTTTCCTTTGCCGTATTCGTATTTTGAAACAGATTTTTAAAATAGATTGTGATTTGTTAAGATGTATGTTATACTCACAACACAAATTCAATTTTCTATGAATTTTCTATAATTCTAAACAGTCTGTGGCAGTCGTCACACCGAAAATCAGATTTGTACAATATATTAGAGAAGAGGTGCATGCCGTTGGAAAGATAGTGCTCTTTTAGCTGATTCACATTGATTCATATTGTGATATTTGTTACAATAAAGGAGGAAGAATTATTGAAATACAATGGAATAAACAGGAAGTATAAAGACAGGGTGTTCCGCATTATTTTCAGAGAGAAGAAGGAGCTATTGGAACTTTACAATGCAGTGAACAACAGCAATTACAGCAATCCGGATGACTTGGAAATTACAACGATCGAAGATGTGGTGTATATGGGAATGAAGAATGATTTATCATTTATAATTGATGATGTGATGAATTTATACGAACATCAGAGTTCATTCAGTCCAAATTTGCCGTTACGGGGATTTTTTTATTTTGCATCTCTTTATAGAGAATATATTGAACCTGTAAAGCAAAAGCTATATATGGATTCACCGATGACAATTCCATTTCCACAGTATATCGTATTTTATAATGGTACAAAAGAGGAGCCGGAGCGACAGGAAGTTAAGCTAAGCGATTTATATTTACGCAGGGAGAAGGATTGTAAAATGATTCCGGCATTGGAATGTACGGCAACTGTATTGAATATCAATTACGGTCAGAATAAGGAATTATTGGAAAAATGCAGAACACTAAAAGAATATTCCCAATTCATTGCAATGATACGGAAGTATATAGCGGAAGAAATGATTTTTGAGGAAGCCGTAAAACGAGCAGTTGAGGAATCCATAAAGCAGGGAATATTGGCAGAGATACTTCGTAAAAACAGATCGGAGGTTATCGATATGATTTTGACGGAATATAATGAAGAAGAATTTAGGGAATTTTTGAAAGAAGAGTCGTGGAAAGAAGGCCGTATAGAAGGGGCAATTGATACTTGTATCAAATTTCATTTTTCAAGAGAGGAAATTTTGAAACATTTGATGGAGGAATTTGCATTGTCCCAAGATGATGCGGTTAAATGTTTGGAAAAATATCAGAAATAGTATAATAACGATAGGAAATATCCTAAGTGAGTCAGTGAATGAAAAATGCATAGGAATAGCAGACAGAAGTCATAAGAGTAAATGATATCTGTCTGCTTTTTTATTGCCTGTATGGCAACAAAACAAAAAGATCAAAAGATTGTTTTTATGGATTACAACAAAAAGTGTATCAGTTACAACATGTTTCGGAGATGCATGTATTTGCTGGTTATACTAGATTTATCAATTATCAACAATAGAGACAAACAAGCAATGAGATTGCAAGCATAACAGAATGTGGGGTGAATCTAGTGAAAAAGAGAAGGTATAAGAGAAGGGACAAGAAAAGAACGGAGTGGTTGAAAAAGGCATGCGCCGGAATCGGAATCGTATGTCTCGTTTTGACCGGATGTCAAAAAACGCCGGAGGAAAGTGCAGTTGTCAGTAAAGCAGATGGACTGAGTGAAAATGTGATTGCAAAGCCTTTGGAGGCGGGGGAGACAAGAAAAATGGATATTCCGGCACATTGGCAGATGGAAGAATTACGAAACAAAGACCGGATGTTGATTTGCGCAGATTTAGATTTGGAAGAGAAAAAACTGGGGAATCTGCCTGTTATTGAGATGAAAAATCAAGTGCTGACAGAGGAAGAACTGAAAACATTGGTCGAGTATTTTACAGAGGGAGAAACACTGTATGAACGCCAGCCATATACAAAGGATGTTTATGAGGAAGTGATTTCCAGAATTGAGAAGGGGGAAGGGTTGTATGCAGCCTCCTATCATTGGCTGGAGCAATTGAAGATCAAGCAGAGCGCAGAGTCAGGGATGGAGCTTGCGCCGGAGAAGTCAGTAGTACAGGAAAAGAAGAAAATAGAGTTTACGACCAGATTTGTGGATGATGGATATGAAAAGGCTGCTATGGAGCAAGTGGGCGCGGCTTTGGAAGGTTTTGATATGTATGAAAACAGAGATGAAAAGGTCTGGTTTGAAGTCGATGCAGGAGGCGTCGGAACTGAAAGGAAAGCACGTATCAAAGCAGAAACTTATGATCCAGAGGTTGGAAACAGCAGTTCATTTAGCTGGACAACCGGACTGGAAAGTTGCTCTTATCGAGAGTTTGACAGCAGCAGGATGTTCTTTACATATCAGACGGAAAATACATTTACACCTCAGATGCTGGAGAGAATGGATTTGTTTGAAGAGCGCTATACGAACAGTACGTTTGATAAGGCTGCAGGAGAGACGCAGGCAGAACAGGTGATAAAAGAGTTGGGGATTGACGATATGAGTCTCTCCTCGGCAGAGCAGGTTTTATGGTTTCCACAGAATAGCTATACAGAGGGAAGTAATAGGATAGGGCAGACGAATGATCTGTGGTGGATGGCAGATCTGGCAGCAACAGAGTGCGGATATCGTTATATATTTTCCAGAGAAATCGGTGGATTGAATGTAATGGTCGGCAATACGGCAGTGATTGAAACTACGGAGGAAATGTATTCGCCGCCGTTTCCGGCAGAGACAATTACAATCACTGTAACAGAAAGTGGAGTGAAGTCATTTGTCTGGGAGGGAATGTCGGAAGAAGTCAAACTGATTGCAGAGAATACCGAATTACTTCCTTTTGAGAAGATACAAGAACGTCTGGCGGAGCAGATATTCTACTGGTATTCCGGATGTACTGTGGGACAGCCGGAGAATGACCCGACACAGTTTCAGTATCGTGTGACAGATGCAAAGCTGGGGTATACCTATATTAATGCATATAAAAATCCGGAACATGCGTGGCTTGTACCGGCATGGTCTTTTACGGCAATAGAGGGAAGCGGCGGAGAAGACTGGCAGTACCTCTCGTATCTGATAGAGGCGCTGGAGGGACGTGCGATTACCGGGAAGTGAGAAGAGATGAATGAGATAAAAAGAATTGGTACAAATGCGCTTTTCTGGGTGGGAATTGTATTGCTTGCGATGTTATTTTTGGCAAGCGGAGCTCCTTATATAGAAACCCTGCTAAGAACACAGTATTGCGCAGAGGGAATTGGATGGGTGGAAGGATTTCGTTATTGTACGACGAATGAAAAGGGATTGTTGTTTTTGCCAATCTGCGTACCGATTGCAGCAGGTGCGTGTGCGGAAACAGAACTGCGAACCCGATACGCATTGTTTTATTGCAGCCGGACAGGGAAGAAACGGTATTATATGGAAAAAGTGCTGGAAAGCGCCTTGCCAGGAGGCTTGATGGTGTGCGCTGCAGAACTGTTGGTATTGGCGGGTGTATATATTGGATTGCAGAATATCACTTCGTATACAGAAGAGATTCCGGCAGGCATGATTGCGGGAATGATTTTACTTAGTCTAATACGGGGGTTATTAAACGGCTTTTTCTGGGCCGGGGTGGGGAGCATGGCGGCTGTACTGACGAGGAATCACTATCTTGCTTATGCGATGCCTTTTGTTTTGTATTATGTGTTGACCTTGTTTCAATCCAGATATTATCCGGAACTGTATTTTTTAAGTCCGAGATATTGGGCGGCACCCGGCTATTATGGAAATCTATTTTGTATTACAGTGCTGTCCGGATTATGTATTGGCTGTGCATGCGGTCTTATACTGGCGGTGAAAAGGAGGTTGGATTATGCGTGATATCAGACAGATTTTTCAGCTTGCGGGACAGAACTTTTCCGGATGGAAGAGAAATCCCCGGATTGTCATGACATTTTTATTGGCATTTGTACTCTGCCTGTTCTTATCAGACGAAGTGCTTACTTATTCACGAAGATATGAGACTTCGCTGCAAATATTAGAACCGTTTATTTGGACCTACGGAGATGCTGCGTCGGTCATGCTGTCTTCGCTTTTGCTTGTGTTATTGTTTGCAGATATGCCGTTTGTAAATCAAGAAACTCCGTATCGGCTGATTCGGACGAAACGAAGTGTATGGCTGGCAGGACAGCTGGTATATGTGATCGCAGCCACGATATTGTACAATTTGTTTTTAGTCATTGTGCAGAGTGCTTTTGCGGCAGCCTTTGCATTTCCGGGAAATGTATGGAGTAAGACGGCAGCGTTGCTGGGATATGGCGGTGCGTCAAAAGGCATTGTGCCGGTGTCAGTTAAGACCATGGAAAATGTATTGCCTTACGAATGTGCTTTGCAGGTATTTTTGCTGATGCTCTGTTATTCTTTGTTCATTGCAGCTGTAATGCTGTGTCTGAATCTTTTGATTGGAAATGCAGCCGGAGTGATAGGAGCTTTTGCAGTAAATTTGTATGGTTTTTTATTGAATCCGAATTTATTTCAGAAATTGTTGCATCTGACGGAGAATCAGTTGTATCGGGCAAATGTTCTGTGCGGATGGCTGTCGCCGTTGAATCATGCTACATTTCCGATGCATAATTTCGGTTATGATTATCTGCCGGAGATCAGTACAAGTATCGGGATATTTCTGGCGGCAATCCTCCTTTTGATGATGATGTCGGGGATGAAAATGAAGACATATAGTTTTACATTTATTCAGATGGATGAGTAAGAGAAGAGGTGTCAGAGAAAATGAAAGCAGTGGTTGAGATAAATAAACTGTCAAAATCGTTTGGAAAAGAGCAGGTGCTAAGAGAAATTTCCCATTCTTTTGAAGCGGGCAGGATTCATGGAATTATAGGATTTAATGGTTCGGGTAAGACCGTTATGTTCAAATGTATCTGTGGATTTTTAAAACCGGACAGCGGCTATGTGAAGGTGCATGGGCAGCGAATCGGAAAGGAGATTGATTTCCCAAAATCTCTTGGAATGATCATTGAGAATCCGGGATTTCTTCCTCATTTGAGCGGATATGCCAATTTGAAACGTTTAGCAGACCTGCAAAGGCTCATTGGAAAAGAGGAAGTGATGGAGGCGATTGCACGTGTAGGGCTGGATCCGCTTTCCAAAAAGAAAGTCGGACAGTATTCTCTTGGAATGAGGGAACGTCTGGGAATCGCACAGGCAATCATGGAAAATCCGGAGTTGCTCATATTGGATGAGCCTTTTAATGGTCTGGATAAACGTGGTGTGGCGGAAGTGTGCAGGTTGTTTGAAGAATTGCGGGAGCAGGGAAAAACCATTCTGCTGGCGGCACATAATATGCCGGAGTTTGAAGGGCTGTGTGATACAGTCTGTGAAATGGATGCCGGCGTGCTGACGCAGGTGAAGTGACAGAATGTCAGAATTGTAAAGACACAGCAATATTGCTATAATTGTGGTGTTATATATGTTATTTTTAGGAAACAGGGATGAGAAAATTATGATCAATATTGCTGTATGTGAAGATGACGTCTTTCTTGGAGGACAGATTGAGACGATGCTGTATAGACAGGCAGAAACAGAAGGTGTGACAATTCAGACGGAAGTTTTTACTTCTGCGGAGAAATGTCTGAAATATATAAGAGAAGAATGTATGGTGGATTTGTTATTTCTGGATATTGAGTTGGGAAAAATGAGCGGAATCGAACTTGCAGAAAGGATTCGCAATGAACTGCACAATGATTATATGCAGATTGTGTATGTTTCTTCAAAACAGTCGTATGCTATGGAATTATTTGAAAGTCATCCGCTGCATTTTCTGGTTAAGCCATTGGACGAAGAGAAATTTACAAGGGTCTTTCACAAGGCAGTAAAGCTGATTGATAAGAGTGAAGAAACGTTTCAGTATAAGAAAGGGCACTCACATAAGAAAGTCTTTCTTTCCGAGATTATTTATTTTGAGGCGAGTAACAGAGAAATTATTATGCATACAAATGCGGAAAATGAAATCTTTTATGGAACATTAAAAAATATTTATCCGAAACTTCAAAAACAGGGCTTTTTCTTTTGTCATAAATCATTTCTTGTACATTATGATAAGGTGAAAATATTTGAAACAAATCAATTGGTTATGCAGAACGGAGATATTATACCAATCAGTCAGGGACAGAGAAAAGCGGTCAAGGAACTGCAATTGGAGAGAGAATTAAGGAATTTATAAAATGGAAATAAGTTTGTATCAGATCATGTTTATATTAGGAAATGCAGCGCGCATCTATGCGGTGTATCGGATTTTCGGGATGTTTTATGAGGAACAGAAGAGGAAGAAAGGATACCTGAATTTTGTCGTATATGCGTGCTGTTTTTTGTTTATCACGTTGGGTGCGTTTGTAAATAATCCGTCGCCTCTGATGGCAGGAGGACGTATGGGGTATTATACAACGGATATCCATGCGTCAGATATGGGAACGCCGCTAATGTATATCATAGAATTTATCGGAATACTGGCGCTGACATTTTTTTATGAAAGAAATATATGGAAGAATAGTTTGATAAGTGTGGGAGTATTTGCTGTATTCAGAGGTGCGGAAGTGGCAGTATTTCAGTATCTCAATGAGACAAATAGGATAGAGGCGCATCAGATCGGAGAAGTGGCGCTGTTTCGCCTGGTAATGTCGGGATTGCTGATCTATGCAATCGCATTTACACTTGTTGGGATTCAGAGTATACGAAAAGGAGTAAGGAAGACGTTTTTTTACTGCGTATTTGTGTTGCTGGCGCCATGTGGAATCGGTTGGTTTTTATTTCAGATATTAATGACTGCTTTTTATCAGGTGCCGATGTATAATAAGAAAATGATTTTGCTATTCGGAGCATGTCTCTGGTTTTTCTGGTTGTATGATTTTATTGTGCGGTCGCTGTCTGATGCGTATGAAAAAATATTGCTGAAAAAAGAAAATCAGTATTATGAGAGTCAGTTGAAAAACATGGAGCAGTCGACAGCAGCCTGGAAGAAACTGCGTCACGATCTGAAAAATCATTTTATTGTATTAAAAGGAATGTTGGATTTGGGAGAAGAGGAACAGGCAAAAATATATCTGGATGACTTTATTCAGAATGAATTTGGAAATAAACAGGAAGTACAAAGTGGGAATACGGCAATCGACAGTATTTTGAATTATAAAAAGCTGGAGGCGGAGCAATATTCTGTTATGCTGGATTTGGATGTTCAGATTCCGGAGCGGCTTGCTGTTTCATCGCAGGCTATGAGTGTGATTTTGGGAAATGCGATTGATAATGCAATAGAGGCTGCAAAAGAGACAGAAGAAAGATGTGTCAGTGTGATATTGCAGTATACGAAAGGTAGGTTGCTGATTCAGATCAGTAATCCGTATAGCAAAGAATTACAGAAGGGAACTTCTGGGGAGTATCTGACCCAAAAGGCAGAAAAAGAGAACCATGGATTCGGATTAAAGAGTATCAAAGATGTAGTGGAAAAAAACGGAGGAGTAATGAATATCGAGGAAAAAGAGGGGCGGTTTATATTGACGATATTGCTGTATGGAAACGTATTTGCCAAAAGCAGTTGAGTAATGATATAGTTGTTTTATTGGAAAAGAATGAAGAATGTGGAGGAAGTATAGATGAATCCGGTAATAATAAGAGAGACAGCAATCGGAGAGGGGATGCCGAAAATCTGTGTTCCGATTGTAGAGAAGACAAGAGCAGAGATTATAAAGGCGGCAGAAGAGATAAAGACATTGCCGGCTGATCTTGTGGAATGGCGTGCGGATTGGTTTGAGCAGGTATTTGAGGCAGAGGCTGTATTCGATGTCTTGCAGGAGTTAAGAAGAATTTTAGGAGAACTTCCGCTGCTGTTTACATTTCGTACGAAAAAAGAAGGCGGGGAAAAAGAAATTGATGAGAAGTATTATCGGACCTTGAATCAACTTGTTGTAGAAAGTGGTTTGGCAGACTTGATTGATGTGGAAGTGTTTATTGGAGATGACGTCGTAAATGATTTGGTAAGAACGGCTCATGAAAATGGCGTAAGGGTGATTGGTTCGAACCATGATTTTGAGAAAACGCCTGAGAAGGATGAGATCATAAGAAGACTTTGCAGGATGCAGGAAATGGAGGTGGATCTTCCGAAAATCGCGGTTATGCCGAGGGAGAAAGAGGATGTACTGACATTGCTTGCGGCAACGGAGGAGATGAATCGGAAGTATGCAGACAGGCCGATCATTACGATGTCCATGGCGGGAGACGGAGTCATCAGCCGGTTGTGCGGAGAGGTATTTGGGTCTGCGTTGACCTTTGGAGCAGCAGGAAAAGTATCCGCTCCGGGGCAGATTGGTGTGGCAGAATTGAGACAGATATTAACGGTTTTACATGAAAGTGTTTAGAATATGAATATGCTGGATTATCTTGTGTGGAGAGGGGATTTGACTTTCGCACAAAGTGAATTTAACGAAGTGGATAATTTAATCTTATGTTATCTGGTTTATGTCAACTTGGACGGAATTGCGCCCGAAGTGGATGAAGAGGCAGTATCTGTACGGCAATTGTCGGAACAGTTTTTTGCACGTTACTCAGAAAAAGAATTGGAAAAAGATAAATCCTTTATTCGTTTTGCTCCGGTTGTGTTAAAGAAAATGGCACAGACAAGAAGATTTGGGAATTTGCTTGTACAGAATTATGTCAATAAAGTAGATTTAGAGAAAATGCTGCAATTTGCGGCTATGGAGATTCAACTGGGAGATGGCACAACTTTTGTTGCATATCGAGGAACGGATGATACGATTGTTGGCTGGAAAGAAGATTTTTATTTAAGTAGAGGGGTTGTTCCGGCAGAAAAAGAGGCAGTAGACTATTTGAATCTTGTGGGGGAAATGCACTGTAGGCGACAGTTACAGATTGCGGAACAAAAAGAAAAGCAAAAATTCGCATTGTTTTTTCGAAGAAAGCAAAAAGAATCTTGCGAAGAAGCACCGGTGCAGGATATTCGAATTGGAGGGCATTCCAAAGGCGGTAATCTGGCGATTTATGCGGCTGCATATTGCGATGAGGCAATCCAAAATCATATTAAGGAAGTTTACAGCAATGATGGGCCGGGATTTATGAAAGAATTTTTGGAACATCCGGGATTTCAGAAGATTTGCGGACGAATCAGACGGTATGTGCCGGAAAGTTCTATCATCGGTATGTTGCTGTATCATTCTGTAGAACCAATTGTGATTGCAAGTTCGCAGAAGGCAGTCATGCAACATGACGGATTTTCATGGGAAGTATCTGGTCCTGCTTTTGTACGATGTGAGGGACTCTCTAATTTTGCATTGGCAATGGATCGGGCAATCCGGAACTGGCTGGAGCAGATTCCGCAGGAGCGTAGAGAAATGATTATCTGTGATTTGTTTTCTGTATTAGAAGCGACCGACGCAGTTACGTTGACAGAATTACAGGATGGCGGAATCAAAAATATCCGGGTTATTATGAAGGCAGTGGAGGCGATGGGTACAGATTCCAAAGGCGTTGTGCAGGATTTGTTGAAAGAAATATTGCAGAACGTTCCGCAGATGCTGGGAATAAAAGAATTGGCGAATTTGGCAAAACGGAAGTGAGAAATTAGCATTTATATTTAAAATGTAAAGCCTAGTTTACACAAAAGTATGGTAGAGGTGGTTTCATTAAAACGGAAAATATATTATGATTTGATTAACAAAAAAAGGAGAAAACAATAAATGCAATTTCGAGATAAACTTTTTGAGTTAAGAAAAGGTGCTGGAATGACACAAAATGAAATGGCTGATTTATTAAATGTATCAAGACAGACAGTTTCTAAGTGGGAAATGGGAGTGATCCCGGACGTAAATCATATACTCGCCATAAGTAGACTATTCAATGTATCAGTTAATTATTTAATTGACGATGATTGTGTAGAGAAAGGAGATGTACAGATTATGAAGAAAACAGTAAACTATAAGAGTATATGGATTAGAATTGCGATTGCCCTTTGTATTGTGCTTGTTACTTTAATAATCGGAAAAACAACACATGCGTATATGAGTGTGATGGTATATTTAGGTTTCATTGGCTTTGCAGCTTTCATCTATTATGTAATCAAATTGATTATTTTATTGTTTTCTTCTAACAAAAAGTGAAGTGATATTGAGAAAGGAAATAAAGCTCATGTCCTTTATCATATTAATTAAATAAAGGAAAGAGAAAATGAATAAAAATTAAATAAAATTAGCACTCCCCTCTTTACAGTGCTAACAATTCGTGCTATTGTTATATCGTCAATAGAACAGAATGTAGTAAAGGAGGATTTGCTATATGAATATTAATAAATTTACACAAAATTCGTTACAGGCTGTGCAGGCGTGTGAGAAACTTGCGTATGATTATGGTAATCAGGAAATTGCGCAAGAACATTTATTATATGCGCTTGTTACACAGGATAATAGTTTGATATTAAAGTTGTTAGAGAAGATGGGCTTTCAGAGCACATTGTTTGTGAATCGGGTAGAGGAGGCCATCAATAAACGTCCGAAGGTTCAAGGCGGTCAGGTATTTATCGGTCAGGATTTGAACAATGTTTTGATTCATGCAGAGGATGAGGCAAAACAGATGGGCGATGAGTATGTTTCAGTTGAGCATCTCTTTCTGGCATTGCTGAAGTATGCAAGTCGTGAGATGAAGAGCCTGTTTCAGGAGATGGGGATCAGCCGGGAAGGATTTCTTCAGGCGTTGTCTACGGTTCGTGGAAATCAGCGGGTGACCAGTGATAATCCGGAGGCTACTTACGATACGCTGAACAAATACGGACAGGATCTGGTGGAGCGTGCAAGAGAGCAGAAGTTAGACCCTGTCATTGGACGAGATGAAGAGATTCGCAATGTGGTTCGGATTTTATCTCGTAAGACGAAGAACAATCCGGTATTGATCGGTGAGCCTGGCGTCGGTAAGACGGCAGTTGTAGAAGGGCTGGCACAGAGGATTGTCAAGGGCGATGTGCCGGAAGGTTTGAAGGATAAGACGATTTTCTCACTGGATATGGGTGCGTTGGTTGCCGGCGCCAAGTATCGTGGTGAATTTGAGGAACGTTTGAAAGCGGTTCTGGAGGAAGTGAAAAACAGTGATGGTAAGATTATTCTGTTCATTGACGAGCTGCATACTATTGTAGGTGCAGGTAAGACAGACGGAGCTATGGATGCAGGAAATATGTTAAAGCCGATGCTTGCCAGAGGAGAACTGCATTGTATCGGTGCAACAACATTGGACGAATACCGTCAGTATATTGAGAAAGATGCGGCATTGGAGCGGCGTTTCCAACCGGTACTGGTAGATGAACCAACGGTAGAGGATGCAATTTCCATTTTGCGTGGATTGAAAGAGCGGTACGAGGTATTTCATGGAGTGAAGATTACAGACAGCGCATTGGTTGCAGCTGCTATGTTATCAAACCGTTATATTTCAGATCGTTTCCTGCCGGATAAGGCAATCGATCTGGTAGATGAAGCCTGTGCATTGATTAAGACGGAATTAGATTCCATGCCAACAGAATTGGATGAATTAAGCCGCCGTATTATGCAGCTGGAGATTGAAGAAGAGGCATTGAAGAAGGAAAATGACCGGTTAAGTCAGGAACGGCTGGTTCATTTGCAGGAAGAATTGGCAACACTGCGAGAAGAATATGCCGGACAAAAGGCACAGTGGGATAATGAGAAGGCATCGGTAGAGCGGGTTCAGAAGATTCGCGAGCAGATGGAACAGGTTAACCGGGAAATCCAGAAGGCGCAGCGTGAGTATGATCTGAATAAGGCAGCAGAACTTCAGTATGGAACACTGCCGCAGCTACAGCAGCAGTTGGAAGTGGAAGAGGCAAAATTAAAGGAAAAAGATTTATCGTTGGTGCATGAGGCCGTGACGGATGAAGAGATTGCCAGAATTATTTCGCGGTGGACGGGAATTCCGGTGGCAAAACTAAATGAAAGCGAACGCAGTAAGACCTTGCATCTGGCGGATGAACTGCATAAACGTGTGATTGGACAGGATGAAGGCGTGGAGTTAGTTACCGAGGCGATCATTCGTTCCAAAGCCGGAATAAAAGATCCATCTAAGCCCATTGGTTCGTTCTTATTCTTAGGACCAACCGGTGTCGGCAAGACAGAGCTTGCAAAAGCATTGGCAGAGAGTCTGTTTGATGATGAAAATAATATGGTGCGTATCGATATGAGTGAGTATATGGAGAAGTATTCTGTGTCTCGATTGATCGGAGCACCTCCGGGATATGTAGGTTATGATGAAGGCGGTCAGTTGACAGAGGCTGTTCGAAGAAAACCGTATTCTGTTGTACTCTTTGATGAAGTGGAAAAAGCACATCCGGATGTATTTAATGTACTTTTACAAGTGCTCGATGACGGACGGATCACAGATTCTCAGGGGCGTACAGTAGACTTTAAGAATACGATACTGATCATGACTTCCAATATCGGAGCCAATTACCTGCTGGACGGCATTGAGGAAGATGGCACGATTGATGCAGAGAATCAAAATATGGTCATGAATGAGCTGAAGGCACATTTCCGTCCGGAGTTTTTGAACCGATTAGATGAAATCATTATGTTTAAACCGTTGACGAAATCCAATATTTATGCAATTATTGATTTATTGGTAAACGATGTCAACAAGCGTTTGGAAGAAAAAGAGCTGTCGATTGAATTGACAGATGCTGCAAAGAACTTTGTAGTGGAAGGCGGTTACGATCCAATGTACGGAGCACGTCCGTTGAAACGGTATCTGCAGAAGAATGTAGAGACACTGGCAGCAAGGCTGATTCTGGCAGGAAATGTAGGCCGCGGAGATTGTATCTTGATTGATGTCGTTGATGGAAAACTGGAACCACGTATAAAGTAAAGTGAGGAAGTTCATGACGTCAATTATTTTTCACATTGATGTAAATTCAGCATATTTAAGCTGGACAGCAGTAGAACAATTAAAGAATGGAGCAGAAGTGGATCTTCGTCAGGTACCTGCAATTATCGGCGGGGACCAGAAGTCGCGTCATGGCGTTGTACTGGCGAAGTCCCTCTCTGCCAAAAGATATGGCATTCACACCGGGGAACCGGTGGCGAATGCCTTTCGTAAGTGTCCGAATCTGATCATGGAGCCTCCAAATCATCGGATGTATCGTGAGAAAAGTGCGGAGTTGATGGGATACCTGCGGACATATACAACAGAGATTGAGCAAGTCAGTGTGGATGAATGTTATATGGATTTTACGGAAATTGCAAATCGATATGCATCTCCGGTAGACGGAGCACTGGCAATCAAAAATGGAATTCGAGAAACGTTCGGTTTTACAGTAAATGTGGGGATTTCATCCAACAAACTTTTGGCGAAGATGGCATCTGATTTTGAAAAACCGGATAAAATACATACCTTGTTTCCGGAAGAGATTTCGGTGAAAATGTGGCCCCTTCCCATTGGAGACTTATTTATGGCGGGGCGTTCCAGTGTGGAGACATTGAAAAAACTGGAGATTTATACAATCGGAGATTTGGCACAGGCAGATTTGAATCTGATCATGCTGCATTTGAAAAGTCATGGGAAAATGCTCTGGGAATTTGCAAATGGAATTGATCATTCATCTGTTCAATCCGAACAGACGGAGGCAAAAGGAATCGGCAATTCTACGACACTTTCTGAAGATGCGTCTACTTATGAAGAGGTACAGCCGGTTTTTCGGGAACTGGCAGAGAGTGTGGGCAGGAGACTTCAAAATGCCGGACAGAAGGCCAAGATGGTCAGTATGGAAGTGAAGTACCATGATTTTCAAACTATGTCTCATCAATGTCAGCTTTCCAAACCGACAAATGATGCCAAGATTTTGTATGAGACAGCATGTCAGCTTTTCGAAGAGGCGTGGAGTGGAGAGCCGGTACGGCTCCTTGGAATCCGTACGTCCAAATTAGCAGATGAATCAGAACCGGAGCAGCTTAGCATATTTGATATTGAGTTTCCGAAAGAACCGGATGAAAAGCATAAAAAGCTCAATGCGGCAATGGATGAGATTCGAAAACGGTTTGGAGAAAATGCGGTAAAAAAAGCAAGTCTGATGAAGAAACCGGGGAAGTAATCGATGAAAGAGAAGAACTATAATCTGGAACTGATCAGAACCATTTCCTTTATATTGGTGGTTGTGATTCATGTGACAAATTATTATTGCAGAGCTTTTGGGGAAATTGCGAGAGGAGAATATCTGTTTTCTCTTGTGCTGGATACCTTTGCAAGAGTGAGCGTTCCTTGCTTTTTCATGTTGAGCGGAGCGCTGTTGTTGGGAAGAGAAGAACCGATGGAAAAGAGCTGGAGGCGGATGCTACGCTTTTTTCCGCCGCTTTTTTTGTGGAGTGCGGTATATTATTTTTGGAATTTATATTATATGCATACAGATGTGCGTTTGGAAGAAGTATTCTGGGTTCCGACAGAAGCACATCTTTGGTATTTGTATGCGATGATCCCAATTTATCTGGTCCTTCCTTTCTTCCAAATCATGGTGCGTCATTTCAGTGTCAGGATGGAGAAAGCATTTCTGGTTGTCGGTGCGATAGCGGTATTGGTGAACTGGGCATTGAAAGTATTGGGCGGAGAACTCTATTATGATGTTCCTTTGTTTGGAGACCGGGTATATGATTTTTATTTTTTTCTAGGGTATTATTTGAGAAAACACAGGAATTATCGGTGGTTCAGCGCTAGAAATTTAGTATGGATATTTATAGTAAGCAATGCATTAAATGTTGGAATTACGTCAGGGATGAGTATACTAAAGGGCGATCATATTGAGCATACACTGGAGTATGGATTTCCATTGATCATTTTAAGCAGTGCAGCTTTTTTCTTGTTGCTGCTGAAGATTGGAAATGGGAAAATGAAATTAAAAGAACGAACGAAGAAATGGATGGATTCTTGGTGCAGTTGTTCTCTGGGAATTTATTTTATCCATATTTTATTTTTGGATATGTATAAAAAACATCTGGAGGCAGAGGCGGTATCGGCGTATCTTGCAGTGCCTGTACTGACAATCGGAATCCTTCTTGCGTCGTATATTTGTGTCGTAGGAATCCGAAAGATTCCCGGTGGTAAAAAAATCACATAATATAAATCAGAATCATAAAAATCATAGAATTATCATATAGAAAACAGGAGACAGAAAGCATGAGCAGAACATTATATTTGGAATGTTTTTCCGGAATCAGTGGCGATATGACGGTTGCGGCGCTATTGGATCTAGGGGCAGATGAGGAAGTTTTAAAGCGGGCGCTGGGAAGTATTCCGGTGGAAGGATTTGAGGTACACATTGGCAGAGTCCATCGTGCCGGACTAGAGGTGTGTGATTTTGCAGTAAAACTGGATCAGGTGCATGAGAACCATGACCATGATATGGAATATCTTCATGGGCATTCGGAGTATAGAGCGGAAGAAAGAGAACGTGTTTTAGAATCACAGATTACACAATATAAGCATGTACATGAACATCGGGGCTTGCAGGAAATACTGCATATTATAGAGCATGCCGATGCATCACAGGGGGCGAAAGAACTTGCTAAGAAGATTTTTCTGATATTGGCAGAGGCGGAGGCAGAGGCACATGGTGTTTCAGTGGAAGAAGTGCATTTTCATGAAGTAGGTGCGGTGGATTCTATTGTGGATATTCTGGCGGCGGCTGTTTGTTTGGATAACTTGCAGATTGAAGAAGTAATTGTACCGGAACTGTATGAAGGCCGGGGATGCATCCGGTGTCAGCATGGCCTCCTTCCTGTTCCGGTTCCTGCGGTAGTTCGTATTATACAAAAGCATGGGATTGTACTGCATTTGACAAAGACAGAAGGGGAATTGGTCACACCAACAGGGGCAGCCATTGCAGCGGCAGTTGCAACGTCACAGAGCTTGCCGGAACATTTTATCATTCAAAAAGTCGGTTTAGGAGCAGGCAAACGGGAATACGATGCGCCCGGGATTCTGCGGGCAATGTTGATTGAAGAGGTGGCAGATGCAGAGATAAAGAGAGAGAAAACCGCAGAGCAGACAGATGTTATGTATATGTTGGAAACAAATATTGATGATTGTTCCGGCGAGCAATTAGGAGTAGTTATGGAGCAACTGCTGGAAGGCGGGGCAGCAGATGTCTTTTATACACCGGTTTTCATGAAGAAAAATCGTCCGGCGTACCAGCTAAATGTTCTGTGCAGAGAAACTTTGATTTCTGCTATGGAAACCATTCTTTTTGGCGGAACAACGACAATCGGAATCCGAAAGGTGCGGATGGAACGCAGGATTTTGCCAAGAAAACAACGAAAAATCGTTACCCGGTTTGGGGAGGCAGAAGTAAAAGTCTGTACCCTTCCAAATGGAGAAAGACGGTATTATCCGGAGTATAGAACGGTCTTGGAATTTACAAAACAATATCATCTGAATTACCAAAGTGTGTATTCGGAAATCCAGAGAACAGCAGAACAATTCTTTGAAAAGGAAGACAATGAAAGCAGAAATTAATTACGAAAAGAGAAAGCAATTACAACAGAGGATAAAACAGAGATTGCAGCAGATTACGGAGAAGGATTGTATCGTTGCATTTTCCGGTGGTGTGGACAGCGCATTGTTATTAAAAATGACTTGTGAGGCAGCAGAGGAAAAGGGAACAAAGGTATATGCAGTTACTATGCAGACGAAACTTCATCCGGTAAATGAAATTGCGCACGCAAAAGCTGTGGCGGAGGAAATTGGCGCAGAGCATCTGGTTCTTGCGGTGGATGAACTGGCAGAGGCAGGAATCGAAAGGAATCCGAAAGATAGATGCTATCGGTGCAAAAAGCACTTATTTACACGAATCAAAGAACAGGCGGCGGAACTTCATGTTGAACAGATTTTAGAAGGGACCAATGCAGATGATCTGCAAATGTACCGTCCGGGATTACAGGCAATCCGAGAACTGGAGATCCAAAGTCCTCTGGCAGAGGTAGGATTGACAAAGAGAGAGGTGCGGGCGTTGGCAGAGATGTACGGTCTGTCTGTTTCTGACCGCCCGGCAACCCCCTGTCTGGCAACCAGATTTCCATATGATACACCGCTGTCTTATGAAGAAATGAAACGGGTAGAAGTAGGAGAAACCTATCTTCATTCGCTTGGCTTTTACAATGTAAGATTGCGTGTGCACAATGAGATTGCCAGAATAGAAGTGGATGAAAACTATTTCGAAAAAATTATAAAAATGAGAAAAGAAATCATATCATTTCTCAAAGACGCCGGATTTGCTTATGTAACGATAGATTTAGAGGGATTTCATTCCGGAAGTATGGACCTCTTTTTATAGAGGAATCAATACCGTCATGCAAAACGTCTTTTCATCATAAGAGATATTCATATCCCCATGATATTTTTCTACAATATTTTTTGTATTCTGCAGACCGATGCCATGTCCTTCGGCATCCGGTTTGCTTGTCTGGATCACACCGTTTTTCATGTGAATTTTATTGGTTTTTGTGTTTTCAATTACTTTTACATTACTGTTAGCTTTTAGAGGTTATAAACAGAATGAATATGGAATAAATATGGAATGTTTGGATTGAATAAGGAGTGAAAACGATTGAAAAATGGAGTGCAATATGTTATGATGTTTCCATGATAAGTGAGGTGAATGCAGTATGACGGTAGAAGAGATGAGAACTCGAAAAAAACAATATGGTTATAGCTGTGAGCAGATTGCGGAGATGTCAGGCGTTCCGCTCGGTACCGTACAGAAGATATTTAGTGGAATTACGAAAACTCCCCGTTATGACACGCTGCGACAATTAGAGAGTGTGTTTATCCGAGAAGTTCGGCGTTCCGATAATAATCAGCCGCTTGTTTTGCGAGAGGTGCAGCAATCGTTTTGTGCAGAGAAAAAACAGGGAGAGTATACTTTGGAAGATTATTATGCTTTTCCACAAGAGCGACGGGTGGAATTGATTGATGGTGTCGTTTTTGATATGGCAGCACCTACCAATCTTCATCAACTGCTTATTACAGAAATTACTGTGCGGCTTTATGCATTTATTGGTGGAAAGAAAGGAAATTGCAAGGTTCTGACCGCTCCGACAGATGTTCAGCTTGATTGTGACGATAAGACTATGGTGCAGCCGGATATCCTGGTAATGTGCAAACAGGACAGAATCTTGCGGACACACATGTATGGGGCTCCGGATCTGGTGATAGAGATTTTGTCGCCTTCCACCAGACGAAAGGATATGAATCTAAAACATGCAAAATATGCAGCAGCTGGGGTGCGGGAATATTGGATGATTGACCCGGATAAGAAGAAAATAGTTGTTTATGATTTTGAGCATGAAGAACTTCCGGCACTATATGGATTCGAGGATCAAGTACCGGTCAGTATATTTAAAGGCGAGTGTATCATTGATTTTCGTGAGATAGAGGAGGCGGTCAGATTTCTATATGAGGAATCGTAAAAAAGTAAGAATTGTAAAAAAACTCTTTACAGACAAAAAACAAAGTGATATTATTTTGATATCAAAAAGAAATTGTTTTCCTGTAAGGAGGGACAGCTATGAATGAAAAAATATTAGAAAATAAGAAACATGGTATGTTGGCATTGATTGTGACATCAGTTCTTTATCTGGTTTCTATCGGCGCTTGTATTCTTGGCGGTATGCTTTTGAGTGAAGGACATGGTCCGGTACTGCTGATTATCAGTATTATCTGGTTATGTATCGGATGGATTCCATATTGCGGTCTGCGTGTTTTGAAACCACAAGAGGCATTGGTACTTACGTTGTTTGGAAAGTATGTGGGAACAATTAAAGGAGAGGGATTCTATTATGTAAATCCGTTCTGCTCCAGTGTCAATCCGGCAGCATCTACACATTTGAATCAGAGTGGAGATGTAAATAATAATACAAAGAAATCAACATTTTCATTTACAATGAATGGAATTGAAAGCTCAGTTAATGAATCTAGTAAGAAGATTTCTTTGAAAATCATGACTTTGAACAATAGCCGTCAGAAGATTAATGATTGCCTCGGTAATCCGGTAGAGATTGGGATTGCTGTGATGTGGCGTGTAGTCGATACGTCTAAGGCAGTGTTCAATGTAGATAATTACAAAGAATATTTGTCTTTGCAGTGTGATACTGCACTTCGTAATATTGTACGTGTTTATCCGTATGACGTAGCTCCGAATGTCGACACAACCGGAGATGGAAAGGCTGATGAAGGAAGTCTTCGTGGTTCCAGTGAGATTGTAGCAGAAAGGATCAAAGAGGAGATTCAGCAGAGAGTCAGCGAAGCGGGTCTTGAGATTCTGGAAGCGCGGATTACTTATCTGGCGTATGCACCGGAGATTGCCGCAGTTATGCTGCAGCGTCAGCAGGCATCTGCAATCATTGATGCAAGAAAGATGATTGTAGACGGAGCTGTTGGAATGGTTGAGATGGCGTTAGATCGACTGAATGAGAGCGGGGTTGTGGAACTGGATGAAGAAAGAAAGGCTGCTATGGTTTCCAATCTGCTGGTAGTTCTGTGTGGAAATAAGGATGCTCAGCCGATTGTAAATTCAGGAAGTCTGTATTAAGATGGCAGAACAGAAAAAGAAACAGGTTCCACTTCGGTTGTCTGCAAAATTATATGATGCCATTGCAGCCTGGGCTGAAGATGATTTTCGTTCTGTGAATGGGCAGATTGAATATTTGCTGACAGAATGTGTGAGACAGCGGAAGAAAAATGGAAAATATGTGTCCGAGCATCTGGATGAACCGATTGAGTTGGACATTGAATAATAGGATAGTTATCTTGAGTTTCCGCAGTTTTATCCACAGAGCTTCAAACCAACCGCCTCGGTTATAA